>URFF01000005.1 GCA_900546995.1 uncultured Sutterella sp. | reverse complement strand
CGATTTGAAACGTCCAATCAAACGTTATTTAATCACCTGCATTACTCCAAAGATCACCATGACAAGGGACTTGAACGTCGCTATCAAGCACTAAAAGACCTGAGGGAGGCTGGTTATCAGGTAGGGTCCGGCGTCATGATCGGTATTCCCGGACAAACGTTTGAAGATCTCTGCCACGATATTCGGACTTTCCAAGCCTTGGATCTCGATATGATCGGCATGGGGCCTTATATCACCAGTCCCGGCGCCGACATGTTGGGAGAGGGCATGATGGAAAAGAAAGCCCTCATGCGGCTTGCTTTAAATATGATTGCGGTGACGCGACTGGTTATCCCAGATATCAATATCGCCGCGGCAACCGCACTTCAAGCTCTGGAAGATGACGGACGAGAAAAGGGAATCATGCACGGGTGCAATGTCATCATGCCTAACATTACCCCTCGGATTGTCCGAAAAAATTATCAACTGTATGCTAATAAACCTTTTGTCGAACAGGAACCGAGTGACAGCAACAAGTTCCTGCAGCATTGCATTGAAAAAACCGGAAGAACGGTAGGACTCAATGTTCTCGGCAGTTCTATCCACTGGAAAAAACGGACAGGACAGATTCAGTAGTTAGAAATTGGCCCGCACCATGGCGGGCCAACAATTTAGAACGTCTGATTTTTTTCACGGGTGGTGTGAAACTGGACATCCGGCCAATGCTTTTGTGTCGTTTGCAAGTTGTAAATCGACGTTGCTAAATACACAAGATTTCCATCAGCGTCTTTTGCCAACCGTGCGGCTTGTTCATCAATGAATCGCTTTTGCGTATCTTCGTCCGGGAAGGACAACCACCGTGCTGTTGAAACATCGGTGTTTTCATAAATCGCATCCACCTTATATTCTGTGGCTAAACGCTGGGCCACAATTTCAAACTGCAAGAAGCCGACCGCTCCCAAAAACAGGTGTCCCATATCGTTTTCAAATACTTGAATGGCCCCTTCTTCACCAAGCTCTTTGAGTCCCTTATGGAGCTGTTTTGCCTTGAAAGGATCCTTCGGACGAGCCGCACGGAACAATTCTGGAGCGAAATACGGAATACCTGTAAATCCTAATTTTTCACCTTCAGTTAACGTATCACCAATGTGCAGTTGACCATGGTTATAGATACCAATAATGTCGCCTGCAACGGCATCAGTCATACTGATACGATCATTAGCCATGAAAGTAAGCGCATTAGGAATTTTCATCTCCCGATCTTCTCTGAGATGACGAACCTTCATACCCGGTGTATATCGCCCTGAGCAAACGCGGAAAAACGCGATACGGTCTCGGTGTTTCGGGTCCATATTGGCCTGGATCTTAAAAACAAAGCCCGTAAACGGTTTTTCCGTTGGTTCAACAACACGCACTCCACCGTCGCGAGAGCGTGGAGATGGTGCCCATTGAACAAGCGCTTCCAAAACATCTTTGACGCCAAAATTGTTAACCCCAGAGCCAAAAAAGACAGGGCTTTGCTCACCGGCAAGGAATTTTTCCAAACTAAACGGATTGGAAACCCCTTGAACCAGCTCAATGCTCTCACGAACATACCCCATCTCCATGGGGAACAATTCATCAAGGCGCGGATTATCAAGCCCCTCAAT
The DNA here is from genome assembly GCA_900546995.1 of uncultured Sutterella sp. GTDB lineage: Bacteria > Pseudomonadota > Gammaproteobacteria > Burkholderiales > Burkholderiaceae_F > Aphodousia. The sequence continues at coordinate 40,268 of URFF01000005.1, read as the reverse complement.
TAACTCCTGTTTACCCGAAAGGCGATCTTCGCCAGGCGTAAAGCGCACAAGATGATTTTCCTTAAGTGAAAAAACACCTCTAAATGTCTTCCCCATGCCAATTGGCCAGGTAATCGGAACGCATTCCAACTTAAGAATTTCTTCGATTTCACTCAGAAGGTCAATCGGATCACGGACTTCACGGTCCATCTTATTGATGAAGGTGATAATCGGCGTATTACGAAGTCGGCATACTTCCAATAACTTAATCGTTTGGGCCTCAACACCCTTGGCAGCGTCAATGACCATGACAGCCGCATCGACAGCCGTCAGCACACGATAGGTATCTTCAGAAAAGTCCTCGTGCCCCGGGGTATCCAACAAGTTGATCACATGCCCTTCGTACTCGAACTGCATCACAGAACTTGTCACAGAAATACCACGTTGCTGCTCTACCTGCATCCAGTCACTAGTGGCATGACGAGCCGCTTTACGTCCTTTGACGGCCCCGGCCATCTGAATAGCTCCACCGAACAACAACAACTTTTCCGTCAACGTCGTTTTACCGGCGTCCGGGTGGGCGATAATGGCAAACGTCCGTCGTTTCTGGACATCCTTTGCCAATTGGGGATCCAACGTTACCATTTTCCTTTGTTTTTAATAAGTTAGAAGCAAACATTAAAAGTTAGGGGCCATATTCTACCCTATTTGAAAATTTTCCTTTGAAGTAAAAGCGCTCGGCGTACAATTAAGCAAAATATCTTAAGGAGAGCATGAATGGGTTACTTCCCAACCTGGACACTAAAAAAAGAGGGCATCATTGCACCAGATGAACGCCTTCCCATCGGTCAAACATTGGCAATGGGTGTTCAACACGTTGTCGCCATGTTTGGTTCAACCATCTTAGCCCCGTTGCTTATGGGGTTTGATCCCAATGTCGCCATCTTAATGAGCGGTATCGGTACCCTGATCTTTTTCGTTATCGTGGGCGGTCATGTCCCAAGTTACCTCGGTTCCAGCTTTGCATTCATCGGGGTTGTTATCGCAGCTACAGGCTACACTGCCGGTTCTGGTTTTAACGGTAACCTATCTGTTGCTTTAGGTGGAATCATCGCTTGCGGTTTCATCTACGCCATTGTTGGGCTAATTGTCATAGGCACAGGGGTTCAGTGGATTGAAAAACTCATGCCACCAGTTGTCACTGGAGCTGTTGTCGCCGTTATCGGTCTTAACCTAGCGCCAACGGCTGTTAAAAGTGTTGGAACAGGCACCTTCAATGCGTGCATTGCTATCATCACAATGATCTGCGTTGGTGGCGTCGCCGTTTACACTCGTGGAATGATTCAGAAGTTACTCATTCTTGTGGGTATCGTCCTGAGTTACATCATTTATTTCATTCTTGCAAACGTGTTAGGTCTTGGACCAGCCATCAATTTTTCAATTATTTCCAATGCAGCTTGGTTTGGTCTTCCAACATTTGCCTCACCAACCTTTGACTTTAACGCAATCCTACTCATCACCCCCGTCGTCATTATTTTGATCGGGGAAAATTTAGGACACGTTAAAGCGGTAACGGCTATGACCGGTCGCAACCTGGATCCGTACATGGGACGTGCATTCTTAGGTGACGGTATCGCAACCATGTTTGCGGCAAGTTTTGGTGGCACTGGTGTGACAACCTACGGCGAGAATATTGGGGTTATGGCTGCCACACGTGTTTACTCCACCTTAATTTTTGCTGTTGCAGCCTGTTTTGCTATCGTCTTAGGCTTCTCACCGAAATTTGGTGCCATTATTCAAACCATTCCCCAACCGCTGTTGGGTGGTGTTTCTATCGTGGTCTTTGGCTTGATTGCTGTTGCTGGCGCTCGAATTTGGGTCGTTAATCAAGTCGACTTCGGTAACAATCGAAATTTGATTGTCGCAGCCGTTACGCTGATTCTTGGTGCTGGCGACTTTACGATTAACATCGCTGGCTTTACTCTCGGAGGTATCGGCACGGCTACCTTTGGTGCGATTTTACTTAACGCCTTAATGAACCGCGGCAGCAGCCGAGAAGGCGAACCATTAATTGAGCGCAACTAAAGAAAAAGACTACCGATCTACTAACAATCGGTAGTCTTGATTTAACGGCATCTTGACTGAAAGTCAAGGTGCCGTTATTTCGTATTAAGCGCGCTTAACAAGCACAGGATCCGTGGTACCAGCCACGCCGACCAGCACCAAAGAGGTCAACATTGCCAATTGCGGTCCTTGGTAAGCGTCCACCGGTTCATACCATTCTTTGACGTTATGGTTGAAACCTTCGTGTCCGCCACCGCCTAAAGTCGTCGCCGGAACACCCTTATTCACTGCAATGTTATGGTCCGTCGAAGCGAAGGCATAGGAATAAAGCGGAATATCCAGCGCAGCCATAGCGCCGCGGGCGGCTTGCAGGACGCTCACATCGTCACTTTGGCTACCGCCAGGACGGTGACCGATCGGCTCAAGCGTCAACTTCACGCCATCTTCATCCTTATAGCCCCAACGAGCATTTTCGTCCTTTGCAGCTTGTTCGAAAATCGGAAGAATTTGAGCTTCCAATTCATCCAATTCGTTGGCACCGGCGCTGCGCATATCCAATTCCATTTCAACGTGAGCAGCGATCGAGTTAACCGTCGTCCCACCGTGAATGGTACCGCAAGTGAACGTCGTCTTCGGATCAGTCTTCGTTTGAATATCGGCAATCTTTGCAATTGCACGACCGATCGCATGGATAGCGCTCGGCGTACCGAAGGCATTCCAAGAGTGTCCACCAGGACCATCAAAATGCACGCGATAGCGCTTCGAACCCGTCGCACCACGCAACACACGATTGACATTGACACCGTCAACAGAAATGAAACCGTCAATTTGAATGCCACTCTTGTTGAACAGGTACTTGCTACCACGAAGGTCGCCGTTGCCTTCTTCACCAACAGAGCAAACGAACAGAATATCACCAACGGTTTCGACCTTGAATTCTTGCAACGTGCGAAGCACTTGCAAAATGACAGCCAAACCACGGGCATCATCGCTGATACCAGGGGCTAAGTAACGGTTGCCTTCTTTGCGAACCTTGGGGTTCGTTCCAGCCGGGAAAACGGTATCCAAGTGGGCAGCCAACACCAATGTCGGACCATTGCCGGTACCGGCACGACGAGCGAGCACGTTGCCTTCTTCGTCAATTGTTGCCTTCAAGCCCAACTCTTCGAAACGACGAACCATGTCCTTAGCACGAACTTCTTCGTGGAACGGAGGTGCTTCCACTTCCGTAATCGCAATTTGATCGGCAAGCGTTTTTTCATCGTCACGCTTGACTGCGTCAATTGCGGCCTTGATGGTTTCACAAGCCGTTAACTTATCTACCGCAGCCTGGACATGCGCCTGAAGCGGCGGCATTTCCAAAGGTTTGGCATTGGGAGGATTGTCCATTTCGAACTCCTTTATTAAAGACAACTATGAATCGCTTTTCAAAGAAAAGCGCCTCTGAGAATTCTATCAGGTATTACCTAACACATAGTGCTTAGATTAACTCAACAACCTTAAGGTCTTCTTAGTTTGGCAAAGGCTTGAGCCATTGCCGAAAACTCTTTAGGAGCAGATGACTGAACTCTCGCCTTTTTAGACGGTCCCTCTGCTCGACTTTGGGTTTTCATTGTTAAAGAAATCCGATTGCGAGGGACATCAACATCCAAAACTCGTACTTTGACAACTTGGCCTACCTTAACGATCTCACGAGGATCCTTGACAAAGCGATCGGATAACTCGGAGACGTGAACCAAGCCATCTTGATGAACGCCGATATCAACAAATGCCCCAAAAGCCGCCACGTTGGACACGACACCTTCTAGCTGCATTCCGGCGACCAAATCCTTAATAGACTCAATTCCCTCTTTGAATGTTGCCGTTTTGAATTCCGGTCTCGGATCTCTTCCCGGTTTCTCCAACTCGACGAGAATATCTTTGACAGTCGGCAATCCAAATCGTTCATCGGCAAAATCTGAGGGAACAAGCTTTGCTAGGACATCATGGTTACCCATTAATTCCTTAATGCTTTTACCCGTCACCTGAACGATTTTCTGAACAACCGGATAGGCTTCAGGATGTACGGCAGAAGCATCCAGCGGATTACTTCCATTGGTAATACGTAGAAAACCAGCGGCCTGCTCAAAAGTCTTCGGACCAAGTCGCGGCACTGACATCAGTGTTTGACGATCATGAAAGGCTCCGTGAGCATCCCGATAAGAGACAATCGATTGGGCAACAGTTTTACTTAAGCCCGACACTCTAGCAAGCAACGGCACACTGGCCGTGTTCAAATCCACGCCAACCGCATTCACACAATCCTCAACAACAGAGTCCAATTTGTGTGCCAAATGCACTTGATTGACATCATGCTGATACTGGCCAACACCAATCGCTTTGGGGTCAATTTTGACAAGTTCTGCCAATGGATCTTGTAGGCGTCGAGCAATGGAGACTGCACCTCGATAACTGACGTCCATATCGGGGAACTCTTTAGCAGCGAGTTCACTGGCCGAATAGACACTAGCCCCTGCCTCACTAACGACCACCTTGGTCAGATGCAATTCCGAATGCCGCGCAATCAACTCACCAGCTAATCGATCTGTTTCGCGACTGGCCGTTCCGTTTCCGATACTGATCAGCTGAGGACCGTATCGTTTGGCTAGTTCAGCAAGGGTCTTAATGGACTGTTCCCATTCTCTGCGCGGTTCATGGGGATAGATGACCGCGGTATCCAATACGGTTCCTGTGGCAGAAATCACTGCAACTTTAACTCCTGTTCTTAGGCCAGGATCCAATCCAATAACCCCTTTTTGTCCGGCAGGAGCCGCCAGCAACAAATCCTTAAGATTGGTTCCGAAAACGCGAATCGCTTCTTCCTCCGCTCGTTCCCGTACCATCTGGAATAACTCGCTTTCGATGTTTAGCCCCAGCTTGACGCGCCAAGTCCATCGACACACATCCATTAACCAAGCATCAGCAGCTCGACCCAAATCCTTAATTGCGAAATGCTCTGCGATTAATTTCTGACAGGGATGAGGCTTTTGTTCCTCCATTTCGTCATCCAAAGCAATTTTCAGTGTCAAAACGCCCTCTTGTCGCCCTCGAAACAAAGCCAAGGCACGATGAGAAGGAATCGCCGAAATCGCCTCTTTAAAGTCAAAATAGTCTTTAAATTTCGCACCATCGATCTGATGTTCCTCGACAACTTTGGATACAACAAACCCATTTTTAGCGAGAAATAACCGCAATGACTCCAATAGTTCCGCATCCTCACTGAAACGCTCTGCAAGAATGTCTCGAGCTCCGTTTAATGCATCGCGAACCGATGCGATTTTTTTCTCTTCATTAACAAACGGTTGCGAACAAGTTTCGGGCTCTAATGTCGGGTTTTCATAAAGCGCGTTAGCCAAAGGCTCCAATCCCGCTTCTATTGCAATTTGAGCACGAGTTCGACGTTTAGGCTTGTAGGGAAGATACAGGTCTTCTATCCGCTGTTTTGTATCCGCCTCCAGAAGGGCTAAATGAAGCTCCTCTGTCAGCTTACCCTGAGACTGAATCGATTCAATAACACTCAATCGACGCTCTTCCATTTCCCGAAGATACTGTAAACGCTCCTGTAAAAGACGAAGTTGTCCGTCATCTAACGCACCGGTTACTTCCTTACGGTAACGGGCGATAAAGGGAACTGTTGCTCCTTCGTCGAGCAAATTGATTGCGGCCTGTACTTGAGATGCCTTCGCATTAATCTCTTGAGTTAAGGCACAAATAATCCGTTGATTGGCTTCATCAGTCAATATCATTTTCTTCTCAGTTAGGGAGTCAAAGCAAAGTAAGTTAGTTGAGTTTTTGTTGAGCTTCTATATGGGAACGAATCGTCTGAACCATTTCCATATCTTTTTGCTCATAGGCCTTTTTTCTCAGTTTTAAGAAAATGTCGTCCTGTGGCACCTCCATGAGATCTTCTTCGTAGGTGAAACGAAGGAAAATGGAGTTATCCACTTCAGGGCACTCAATCTGAATGGCTAATCGACTGGCTTGATAGTGATCGGTTGCTGTTACATCAATACAAACAGACTTTTCTTTTTCGAAATGAACTGTGTCTTTGACCTGCATGGAACCAAAATCAAGCAGACGGTCAAGCACTCTCAAGCCATTTTCCTCTCGACATTGAACCTCACAAGACAGCAGTGGCTCAAAATACTCATGTGGGTGTTCTGCGTAATGCAGTAAATGTTCCCACAGTTTCTGGACAGTTAAAACTGAATGAAGATCATCACTCGGAGAGGTCACCTCGATTAAATGTTCATGAATTTTTATCATGCTTGTTGCCCTTTTTGTAAACGCCCCTCAAGCCAGAAACTATATCGGGACATTGCAAAACTGCTGAAAAAATAGATGGCCGCCACAAACACGTATCCCTCAATGAAGAATTGCCTCCACTGTGGGTCTCCTAAGGCCAAACGTAAAGCCCCAGTCAGGTCATACATAGAAACCACCGTGACTAGCGACGTATCCATGAATGTGGACAGGAGACTATTGACAAACGCAGGAATGACAGCAACCAGTGCCTGAGGCAAAACCACGTACAGGTAAATTTGCCACGTTTTCATGCCTAAAGAGGCTGCTGCATTAAATTGTCCCGACGGAATGGTTTGCAACCCACCGCGAACCGTTTCAGCCATATAAGCGGCCTGAAATAACGCAATGCCAATGGCGATTCGCCAAAACCCATCAATCTCCCAACCGGAGGGTAACACGAGCGGGAAAATATAAGTCGCAACAAATAGCACCGTAATCAGCGGAACGCCTCGCACCAACTCAATATAGCCGATACTGAGGGTTCGAATAACTGGCATTTCAGATCGTCTCCCCAAGGCTAACAAAATACCCACAGGCATCGATGCAAGCATCCCGATTAAGGTCAGAATAACCGTTAGTGGTAAGCCGCCCCATAAGTCGGAATCGACGGGATCCAACCCCAAAAGGCCTCCCCTCATTAAGACAAAGAAAAGGACGAATGAAAAGACCCAACAAAGTGTAAGAATCTTCGAAAACCGTTTCTGCCAAAAATAGGGAATCGCAGAGACTAACAAAACACCAACCAATAGTGCGGTCGCCAATCCAGCTCGCCACTGAAGCTCATATGGATAACGACCAAACAATATTAAGCGCCACTTTTCCGCGACAAATCCCCAACAAGCCCCATCCGTAGAACGGCATGCCTGCAAATCAGGCGCTGTCACAGCTTGCAAAATTCCCCAATTAAAAACGTCCGCAGCCAGCCACACCAATAACGTCATCACGATTAGCGTAATAAGCGACGAAGCTGGCGTTCCGAAAAAGTCCCGACGCAACCGGCTTAAAGCAAATGCTTCATACTGCTTCATTCCAGGCTCCTACTCAGACGTGGCTGTCACACGGGAATTAATCCGACTCATGATGACGGCAATCAATAAATTCAAGAACAGATAAACCGCCATGATAATGACAATCGCCTCTAAGGCTTGTCCCATAATGACAATTGACGTATTGCCTACACTAACTATATCTGGATAACCGATGATGACCGCCAATGAGGAATTTTTGGTTAAATTCATATATTGGCTGGCTAGTGGCGGAATAATCAACTTAAGCGACTGTGGCAAGACCACATAACTGACGGTTTGAGACTGCGTCATGCCCAGAGCCTTTGCTGCATTCCACTGATTAACAGGGACTGCTAAAACGCCCGCTCTGACAATCTCGGCGATAGCGGCTGACGTAAACGTTGTTAAGCCAATCCACAATGTGATGAATTCCGGCGTTAGACTTGCACCCCCGGTGACCATGAATCCTTCTTGATGAGGTTGGCTCCAGCCACCCAACACCCCGAACGCAACCCAGACTGCAATCGCAACCGACACCCCAACCAGCAATGCTTTTAAGCTCGCCACGAGTGCAGTCGTCTGGCGGATCATCCAACGCCTGACAAAGTAGCCGCTTACCAAGGCTGCCGCGACGGCTGACAAGTTTGCCACCCACAATGCCGAAGGAACACTGAAAAGAAATCCTCCCTTTGACAGCATAGCCCATGATCCTAAATGCCATGGCGCAAACGAATCAGGAAGAAATTCCGTGATGACCAAATAGATAGCAAAAAGTTGTATCAACAACGGAATATTGCGGTAAAACTCAACGTGAGCAACCCCCAACAGACGAATAAGTGGGTGCTTTGACAATCGCATTAAGCCAACCAAAACGCCCAAGATGGTTGCCGTAATAATGGCCACAGCTGCCACCCGTACCGTGTTGAGCATCCCTGCGAAGAACATTCGCGCAAAGCTATCATTCGAGGAAACGGCTATGAGCGACTCACCGATCTCGAAACTGGCACGATCCGATAAAAATGCGAAACCGGATCGTATATCTCTTGCCTGAAGATTTTCGAATATATTGTGTGCAAATATCCAAAGTAGAGCGATCGTCGCCACAACAGCCAACGCCTGCCAACACCACTCTTTACGGCGGCGCATTGCCTCACGAGCTTGCCAAGCCTGATCGCCTAAAATGCCACTTTTCTTTGGACTTTGTTCTTTCATAAAAAATAATGGCGGCTGAACCCAACCGCCATAACGACTCCCTAAAGTCAGCGATTAACGGATAGGTGGAGCGTACATCAAACCGCCCTGCGTCCACAAGTTATTGTTCCCGCGGGGAAGACCCAATTTGGAATTAGGTCCTAAATTTTTCTCAAAGCTTTCCCCATAGTTACCCACTTGTTTAATGATTCGATAACTCCACTGCTTATCCAAACCTAACATTTTACCCATATCTTCGCTTGCACCAACTAAGCGCTGAACATCCGGGCGCATGTCTTTATTCTTGACTTCATCGATATTTGCCTTAGTTACACCCAATTCTTCGGCGTTGATCATTGCGAAAAGCGACCAGCGAACGATTGACAGCCACTCATCATCGCCTCGGCGAACAGCAGGTGCCAAGGGTTCTTTAGAAATGACCTCCGGCAAAATTTCATAATCAGCAGGATTAGCAGAATTCGTCCGAGCGCCAGCTAAGTCACTCATATCGGTTGTATAGGCCTGGCAACGACCGGAAAAGAATGCCGCCTGAGTTGCCTCAGTCGTATCGAAGACCACAGTTTTGAACTTCAAATTATTGGTTGTGAAGAAGTCCGCGAGACTCTTTTCACTTGAGGTACCGGACTGCACACAAATGGTTGCTCCATTGAGCTGTTTAGCAGATTTCACATTCAAGCGCTTCGGGACCATGAAACCCTGACCGTCGTAATAGCTAATCGCCGTAAACACCGCACCGGTTGTTGTATCACGGTTCATCGTCCAAGAGGTGTTACGGGCCAAAATATCAATTTCGCCGGCTTGTAATGCAGAAAACCGTTGCGGCGAATTCAAAGGAACAAATTTGACCTTATTGGCATCGCCCAGCGTAGCCGCTGCCACTGCGCGACAAATATCAACGTCCAAGCCACTCCATTGACCTTTGCTATCGACAGAAGAAAAGCCCGGTGCGGCCGTATTAACACCACAAATAAGTTGTCCACGCGCTTTCACCGTTTCCAGCGTCGAAGCCGCAAAGGCCTGAGCGGCAAAAATTGTCAGCAATGTTGCGGAAAGTGCTGTGAGTGCATATTTCTTCATCGTAACCTCAGCTAGAAGTCCCAAACAGTCGTTGGGGTAGTTGCTCAAAACCGTTTTAACAATTCTTACTAAAAAAATCTCAAAGAACAATACTCATTTGAACATAGATGTTTTTTCAAGCTCTTCAATTTGAAAAAATTCCTTATTTTTGATACACTTAGAAAGTTGTAACTCTTTTTTTCCTTATATGTCTTCTTACCTATCACTTATTCTTCTTGTCGCATTAATTTTCACGAGCAGCTTCTTTTCGATCTCTGAAATTTCATTAGCCGCCGCAAAAAAAATTCGTCTTCGCACCTTAGCGGAGGAGGGTCATAAAAAAGCATCCCGAGTGATTGCACTGCAAGAACACCCAGGACACTTTTTTACGGTCATCCAGATTTCTGTCAACGCACTCTCATTGGCAGGGGGTATTTTAGGTGAACGGTTTTTCTCTCCGGCCTTTGCCCATTTTGCACTGTTTTTAGGCGCCAAACCGACTGTTGCCGAAACATTCGGTTTTTGGGCAGCATTTATTGTGTCCACCGTCGCATTTATTTTATTTGCCGACCTCATCCCAAAACGACTGGCCTTAGTCGCTCCAGAAAAAATCGCCATGACGATTATTGGCCCCATGTCGGTTCTTATTCGTCTGCTTAAACCCTTTATCTGGTTTTTCAATGGACTGGCAAACATCATTATTCGAAGCCTCGGACTACCCGAACACGCAAAAGACAAGATTACCTCTGAGGATATCCTGGCAACCGTCAATGCCGGTACCGCCGCTGGGGTTATTGCCACAGAAGAGCAAATCGCTATTGAAAATATTTTTGAACTGGAAAGCCGAACAGTTCCTAGTTCAATGACTCCCAGAGAAAACATTGTGTACTTCTTACTTGACGAAAAAGAAGAAGACATTTGCCGAAAAGTCATTGATTTACCGCACAATCAGTATTTAGTTTGCAACGGATCTCTGGATAATGTCGTCGGCGTAACAGACTCAAAATCCCTTCTCGGCAAAATGATGAGCGATCAAAAATTCTCTCTGAAGGATGACGGATTGGTTCATCCTGTACAAATGGTCCCAGACACGCTCACACTGTCGGAAATTTTGGATAACTTCAAACGGACTCACAGCGACATTGCCGTCATTATCAATGAGTATGCGCTCGTTGTAGGCATCATCACATTGAACGATGTGATGAGTACAGTGATGGGCGATCTTGTCAGTAATGAGGAAGAATCTCAAATTCTTGAGCGTGAAGACGGCTCCTGGCTCGTGGACGGTTCAACCCCTGTCGAAGATTTGGAACGTCTTTTAAATGTCGGCAGTCTTCCGGATGACAACGCATATGAAACCGTCGCCGGCTTCATGATGTACATGTTGCGAAAAATTCCCAAACGGACAGATCGAGTTGTTTATGGCGGGTATCGCTTTGAAGTCATCGACGTTGATAACAACAAAGTGGACCAAGTTCTCGTCGCCGCCATAAAACCCGACACTAAAACAACACAACAAGCCGTTTCTTAACATCACGAGCCGCCGAATACTCCGGCGGCTTGTATTGACTCTGAGTTAACTCTTTTCAGTCTTGGTTGTTGAGCGTCTTGTTGGTCGAACTTGCGAAAATTCAAAACCAATCTTTCCATCTTTGCCCAAAGTCAACATGGCTGAGAATTTACGCTTGGTGCGATTGGAAACAAAACCACTTAACTCATCGCTTTTACCATCACGAAGCAGTTTGACCGCTTGTTGAGCTTCGATAGGCTGCTGAAGAATGGTTTTACCCAAACGAAAATCACAGGTTTTACTCAATGTGTTTTCGCAAACATACCCCTTGGCACTATCGAGCACACGGCCACCGCACTTCGGACAAGTCCCCACAGACTCCAACTCATTCACATCAATCGGTTCTTGCTCCGATTGATGTTCCTGACCAAAATCAAACTCAAGTTTGAAGTCATCACTGATACGCAACTTGGCACTAAACGGACGCCCCATCTTGCTGATAAAACCTTCCAAAGGTCCGATTTCTCTATTAGCAAGAAGTTCCTCCACTTCAGAGACTTCAAAGGTACGTCCCCCCGGATGTTTAGGCAAACTAAAGTCACAGTGAGTACAGGCAAAGCGTCTGTAATTTTCCACAATTTCACCGCCGCACTTAGGACAGGGATTTTTCAAGTGTGCAGGATCTTGAATCGGCACAGTATCCCCTTCGTAGCGTTTGGCTGACTCTACAATGTCGACCGTCATGTTGCGAATCTCTTTCATGAACTGATCTCGAGTCATCTGGCCTTGTTCGATTTGCGCTAACTTGTATTCCCACTCCCCGGTCAGTTCCGGCTCTGATAACTCAGAAACCCCAAGCCCTTTCAGAAGAGCAAAAAGCTGCCGGGCTTTATATGTTGGGCATAACTCACGCCCATCCCGACGTAAATATTTTTGCAATAAAAGTCCCTCGATAATGGCCGCTCTCGTTGCAGGAGTTCCCAAGCCTTTACCTTTCATTGCTTCACGCAATTCACTTTCTTCAACGAGTTTTCCCGCCCCTTCCATAGCCGACAATAACGTTGCTTCTGTATAACGCGGCGGAGCCTTTGTCGCTTTTTCTTGTGCTTGAGCAGAAATCGCTTGTACCTTTTCAGCCTTTTCGATAGCAGGCATCGTATCGTCTTGAGCTGTTTCACGACCATACACAGCCAACCATCCGGGATTGACCAAAACCTTTCCTTCTGTCTTTAATTTTTCACCCTGAATTGTCGTTATACGTGTTGTCACGTCATATTCAGCGGCCGGATAAAAAACGGCCAAGAAGCGCTTAACAACCAGGTCGTAGATTTTTTCTTCAACTTCAGACAATTTTTTAGGTGCCTGTAGCGTCGGAATAATCGCAAAGTGATCTGAAATCTTTGAGTTATCAAAAATTCGCTTTGTCGGCTTAATCCAGTGATGCTTGAAAATGTCTTCTACGTTTTTTACGTAACGATTATTTTCTTGAAGCATCTGCATGGTGGCATGCACGGTCGATAGATAGTCCTCCGGAAGAGCGCGTGCATCGGTACGCGGGTACGTCAACGCCTTATGCTTTTCATATAACGACTGGGCAATCGATAAAGTGGTTTTAGCTGAAAACCCAAATCGGTTATTAGCTTCTCTTTGCAAACTGGTCAAATCAAATAACAAAGGAGACAACTGAGTCGTTCGTTTGGCACTTTCCTCGACAGTACCAAACTGCTGATTGATTTTGTCGCAAATTTGCTGAGCCTTTTTTTGCTCCCAAATTCTCTCTGCTTTCTTATGAGGATTGTCTTCGTCTTTCTTAAACAATGGATCAAACCAAATGGCCTCATAGTGCCCCTGCCGAGCATGGATATCCGTGTGAACTTCCCAGTACTTCTGACTGACAAAATTACGAATCGCCTCTTCTCGTTCAACCACAATGGCCAAGGTTGGCGTCTGAACTCGACCGACAGTGGTTAGGAAAAAACCTCCGTCTTTGCTGTTGAACGCCGTCATGGCACGGGTACCGTTGATGCCCACCAACCAATCGGCTTCGGAACGCGAACGCGCGGCATCTGCTAAATTTTGCATCTGCGCATCGGTTCTCAAGTGCTCAAAAGCCTCCCGGATTGCCGCCGGCGTCATTGACTGTAACCATAGTCTGGAAATGGGCTTCTTACACTTACTGGCCTGCATGATGTAGCGGAAAATCAATTCCCCTTCTCGTCCAGCATCGCAGGCGTTGATGACCGCTGTAATATCAGAACGTTTTAATAAGCGCTTTAAAGACTTTAACTTGTCTTCGGTCTTTTTAATCGGCTTCAAATCAAAGGTCGGGGGCAACATCGGTAAATGAGCAAATGTCCATTTACCACGCTTTACATCATATTTTTCAGGGACTGCTAACTCCAGCAAGTGCCCAACAGCGGAACTGACCACATAGTGGTCCCCCTCAAAGTAATCTTTTTCTCGGCTCATTCCCCCCAGAGCCTTGGCGATATCAGATGCAACGGATGGTTTTTCTGCAATCACCAATGTTTTTTCACTCATTTTCTAATCCTAAATTAGAGCTCTCTGTCAAAATGCTTTTTTAGAGTAACAGCAAAAGGGGGTATTTTGGCAAGTTTTTCCACAAAAAAATTGATTAAAGAGACCTAAGCCCCATCTCCTTGACAATATCTTGCGTAGACTCAACGAGTTTAGCTCCCTCTCTAATTAACTGGTGGCACCCTTTGTGCAACGTTTCGTGAATGCTCCCTGGCACAGCCATCACGTTACGACCAACATCACCTGCCTCGCGAGCTAGGCGCAGGCTTTTTGAAAACAAGCTCGCTTCAACAACAACGAAGTGCTCACATGCAGCAATCATCATTTTTTGCCTTTGTAACCATGCGCTTTCTCTATCAGAATCCCCAAAGGGCAATGTCACACTCATCATCAAACCAGAATTTCTCATAAACGAAACTTTCTCAATATCATCTTCACTCGATAAAGCTCTGTTAGAAACTACTACAAAGCCTCTTTTACTTTGCGCCGCCCCTTGCACTGCAGCATATTCTATGCCAGAGCCCATTCCCAGAACCAATGTAAGTGGTTCTTGAATCAATGACTTTGCCCAAGAGCGAGCTGTAGAGATCCCTTCGTCAGTTGGATGCCGAGAACCGACCAAAGAAACAGTGGGTCGATTTAAAAGCGACAAATCCCCAACGGCAAAAAAAGCCAATGGCGGGAAAGGAACGTTCAACAAACGAGAAGGGTAGTTGCTATCACTAATCGTGACAAATTGAATATGGTCTTCTCGCATCCAGTTAAGTGTTTTTTCTATTTGATCAAGACATTGGTTTGATGGACCGTGGCGTATCAACGTTGCAATATCGGCTGGAACATAACGAGTCAAGGTTGACCAACTCGCATCAAAAATGAGTTCCGGAAGGCCGATCGCCCTTAAAAGAATCAGCCTGATTTCATCGTCGAGTTCCGACAAGCTAAGAAATTTTAGCCACGAAGTTGTTGATTCTAGCGACATAGACATCCTTTCCGAGTTCAACTGTACGCAATTCCTAAATTTTCATCGTACAATGAACCGTCTAACAAAGAGAAATCCTAATTTACTGGAGTAGTTACTCGTGTCCGTTTTGCCAATTGTTCAATTTCCTAATCCGACATTATCAACGGTTTGCACACCTGTTACAGAAATAACTGACGAAATCAGAACACTCGCATCCGATATGGCGCAAACCATGTATGAGGCGCCTGGCGTTGGTCTTGCCGCTCCTCAAGTCGGCCGCACCATTCGGTTAATCGTCCTTGATGTGAGTGAAAACAAAGACAACCTCATCACACTCATTAACCCTGAAATCATCGCCACGAGTGATGAGTGGATTTGCGGCGAGGAAGGCTGTCTGTCACTGCCTGGCATTTGGGAAAAAGTCGAGCGACACGCCCAAGTAACGGTGCGATACACCGACTTGAACGGCCAATCCCAAACAATAGAAGCAGACGGCCTACTGTCCGTTTGTTTACAACATGAAATGGACCATTTGGATGGTAAAGTTTTTGTGGATCATTTAAGCCGCCTGAAATATGACAGAGCGTGCGCAAAACTCAAAAAACGTCGTCTCCAAGAAAAACATCGCAATTAACGCTGATTATTCCTTATAGCGGTGGCAGTGTCTGGCCACCGCCGCAATAATACTCGGCAAATGTTGCCGAGGTAGTCCGTGTCCCATTTTATCGATCACCATTAGACGCGCATTGGGAATTAAACGAGCAAGCTCCTCACTGGCCTTCAAAGGTAAGAGGGGATCTTGTTTCCCGTGGATAATCAACGTTGGAACTTTTATTCTCTTTAAAGATCCTGAGCGATTGCCCGAAACCAAAATTGCTAAAAGTTGACGTTCGGTTGCGCTAAATATCGGAGGATTATTTACCAATACTTTCGCTACGTTCAAAATTTGCTCATCTTCATAATCAGAAAAACCGGCTCCAATGACTTTAAGCTGCTTGCCAATATAACGAGCCACACCATCAACATCGCTTTCACATTTCGGGTGCTTCAATAGCGCAGCCATGGCCGATAATTTCCCAAGGCCCGTTCGTGGATTGCCTGAGGCACTCATAATGGAAATTAAGCTACTAACTCGTTGTGGGCTATTTAGAGCCATCACTTGAGCAATCATGCCACCCATGGACACCCCCAAAACATGAGCTCTCTTAACATGAAGAGCATCTAAAACAGCTTCTGCATCAGCGGCCATATCCTCTAATGAATAAGGCCCTTTGACCGCCTTACTCAAAAGCGTTTTGAGAATTGCCATGATGGTGGCAAGCGGGCCAACAGGAATGTTGATTCGGCTTGATTGTCCACAGTCACGATTGTCCATCGTAATGACTCGAAAACCTTGTCTAACTAAACCACCAATTAAGTCTTCTGGCCAAGCTTCAGAAGGCATCCCCAATCCCATGATCAGTAGGATCGCCGGGGCCTGTTCATCTCCCCAGACCTGATAGCGGATCTGTATGTTATCTTTCGTTGTCAACCGATATTGCATAAACTCTCTTTCCATTCGTTAGTGTATGTTGTAGCCAACACTTGTTTGTATCCTTGTTCTACAACAGTCAAAATATCAGTATTCTGATCAAAATAAGATTTTTCACAAGTTCATATGAAGATTATATTTGCAGGAACACCGCCTTTTGCAGCCAAAGCGCTACAGGCTCTTTTAGATCATGGGCACGATGTATGTTTAGTTTTGTCTCAACCCGATCGCCCTAGCGGCCGAGGAATGAAACTGACTCCATCTGCAGTAAAAGCGTTGGCGCAAGAATATGGCATTGCCGTACAAACCCCGCTAACCCTATCGGTCAAAAAAGGGGGCGATGAAGTCCAAAAATTGTATGCCCTGCTTCGCGAACAAGAGGCGGATTTAATGGTCGTAGCTGCCTATGGCATGTTGCTGCCACAAGAAGTATTGGATATTCCCGTTGGCATCGGCCCTCACAATGAGATCAAGTGTGTCAACATCCATGCAAGCCTATTGCCTCGTTGGCGCGGTGCAGCTCCCATTTCACGAGCAATTGAAGCGGGCGATAAAGATTTTGGCGTCACACTGATGAAAATGGACATCGGGCTTGATACCGGTCCAATGCTTATGCAAAAGTCCTTTCCCATTGCAGCCGATGAAACGACGAATTCATTAACAGAAAAAGTCGCCTCTTTGGGAGCTGAGATGTTGGTCGAAATGCTTGCCAAACCGACCGATATTACGATGACACCACAACCGACCGATGGGGTCACCTATGCTCACAAATTAATGAAACCAGAGGGAAAACTTGATTTTTCTCAACCGGCAGAGGTACTGGAAAGAAAAATTCGAGCATTTTCTCCCTTCCCTTCTTCGTATGCTGATCACAACGGAACGCAAATTAAAATTTGGCAGGCAACCGTTGTCAATCAAAAAGGGCTGCCTGGGCAAATTCTTAAATCTGATTCTCACGGCGTTGTCATCGCATGCGGTCAAGGTGCGCTTTGCGCTACGATTCTCCAGCGACCGGGCAAACCCAAAATGCCTGTACAACAATTTTTACAGGGGTACTCACTGAAAGTAGGAGATCAACTGCAATGAGCGTACAGTTGTCCGTGGCATTAAAAGTTGCCGCTCCGATTTGGGAAAAAATGTACTTCAACGGTCTTTCTCTTGAACGCGCAATGAGTAATGATCTCAGCGGGGAACTCAAGGGAGCGGTCCAAAGTGTTCTGTACTGCGCGTTAAGACAACGAGCTAAGTGTGACATTGTTTTACCTAAACTCGTCTCCAAGAAGCCAACTGCAACCGTACACAGTTTGCTCAGCATAGCCTTAGGCTTACTCATTAACGCAGAAGAAAAGGATTTCGTTGTCGTTGATCAGACCGTTCGAGCTGCGAAAGCTAACCCAAAAACCATTAAGGCTGCGGGCTTCATTAACGCCGTATTGCGTAACTTTTTAAGAAATCGAGGCCAACTGACACGTGGTTTCCAGACAAATCTTTGCGCTCGATTCAACGCGCCGGCTTGGTGGATCCAAAAAGTCCGTCAATCTTTTCCTCTACAGTGGGAGTCTATTCTTCAGACTCAGACTCTGCGACCACCGCTTACACTGCGTGTGAATGTCCGAAAAATACGTGTTGACGACTATGTCAAAATGTTGGAGGATGCGGGGCTTTCTGTACAAGTCGTTGGAGAAAAAGCGCTGATCATTGACCCACCGCGCCCTGTTGAGGAGATTCCTGGATTCAACCAAGGGCTATGCTCTGTACAGGATGCGGGTAGTCAGCTAATCAGTCAATTCCTTGCATTAGACAAGCACGCCAAAGTGCTTGATGCTTGCGCTGCCCCAGGCGGGAAAACAGCCGAACTGCTTGAAAGTGTCGATTTGGATGTCACTGCGATGGAAATTGACCCGCATAGGGCAAGACGAATTAAAGACACTTTAAATCGACTTCAACTCAAAGCCAAAGTCATTGTCGGTGACGGTGCCGACAATCAACTATTGAATAGCCTAGGCTTTTTCGATGCGATCTTGCTAGACGCTCCTTGCACGGCTTCCGGCATCGTGAGACGTCACCCGGATATTGTGTGGTCCAGGCGTCCCGAAGATATCACGCAGTTGGCTTCTCAACAGGCTCGTTTGCTCAATGCTCTTTGGGCCATCCTCCCCAAAGGTAAGGCACTGTTATATGTGGTTTGCTCGATTTTCCCCGAGGAAGGACCTGAACAAATTAAAAATTTTTTGGACCGACATCCTGATGCAAGTTTAAAATGCCTACCAGGACTTAATGAATCCATGCTACGTTTAATTCCGACTGAGCATGAGACCGCACCCGGTTTACCTAAAGTTCATGATGGCTTTTTCTATGCCCTTCTGACAAAAGTATAGGCACAGTAGATGATGACAGGATCTCAAACGCTTCGCCGTTGTATAGCTCTGATTTTAGGGCTAGGGGTCGCTTTATCTGCTTACGCCTCTTCCGAGGTGGCCATCATGTCGGCAAACCTTGCAAAGGCCAAAGATGGCAATCCTCCAGGGCTGTATCTTGATTTAAGCGTTGAGTTTGATTTGCCTCGTAGTGTCAATGATGCCCTTACTAGAGGTATTCCGCTTTACTTCGTAACAGAATTCATACTGGAACGCCAACGTTGGTATTGGGTTGATAAGCCAGTTGTCGAATCAACCCTGATCTCCCGTTTGTCATACAGCCCGTTAACCCGTCAATACAGACTTTCACGCGGTGGTTTGTCTCAATCATTTGACTCTCTCAAAGACGCGCTGGATGTTTTAAAAAATATCCATCAATGGCGCGTTTCTTCCCGCCCCAGTGTTGATACGCCGGATAATTATGAGGCCAATGTTCGAATCAAACTCGACACCACACAACTTCCTTTACCATTGCAGGTAACGATTGGGGATAATGATTGGGATATCTCCTCAGAGTGGTATAGCCTCACTCTAACTGAGCAAGCGCTTTCAGCCGACGATAGCAATTAGGACTGACCATGATCATCATTCGACATCGGATGCGTTATGTGGCATGTGTGGGTCTTGCCATCATTGTCGTCCTATTATTTCTATTAACCTCAGCTGGTACGGCAACCTACCAACTAGAACGCTACTTTCCTTTACTTCTTGCCATTAATGCTCTGGTTGCTTTCGCACTGTTTATTACAGTTATTTCACTGATCTCTCGACTGATTAGGCGTTATCGACAAAAACAGTTCGGCTCGAGAATGTTGGCCTCCTTGGTATGCACCATCACTATTGTCACGTTGGTGCCCTCCGTTTTGATCTACAGTATTTCAAAACACCTTATTTCTCAAGCCTTTAACGCCGGCATTGACTCTCGGGTTGAGTTAGCTCTTGATGCGGGCGTCTCTCTGTCACAAGACACCCTGACTCGCTTGCAAAATGATCAAATCATCACGACGAGAACTATTACTGATCGACTGGCCAACATCCCCTACTCACAAGTTATCAATGAGCTTCATGACATGATTGACCTTACGGGTCACTCAGATATGCTCTTGGTAGATAACTTGGGTAATGTGGTGACAAGCGTAGCCTCAGATTCTCGAAGTGTTGATCTGGCTGTTTCTCTCAGAGATTTGAACACGGCAAAGCGACAAGGATTTTTAGTCACTCTGGAAGGAGATCCTCTTGACTCGGACCCTGCGATTAATCGACTAAAGATTAGGACATTACTACCGCTTAATCACCGATCATCTAACACTGAATTGTTTCTGCAATTAAGGCAAGACATTCCCGATACAGTAGCAGATAACATTAGCAGTGCAGTGAAGGGATTACGAGATTACCAACAAATTATTGTGACGGTCGAAGGGTTGCGAACCATCTATGATTGGTCTCTTGTGGTCACACTTACACTGGCTATGCTGTGCGCAATTTTGGCCGCCTTCTCTTTTGCCAGCCGCATGACTGCCCCTATTAGACAGCTCGCCGAGGGTACTCGAAGCGTCAGCGGTGGTCATTTCCAAATGATTAAAGAATTCACAGGTTCAGACGAAATTAATGAGTTGACACGCACTTTCAACGTGATGGTTCGCCAAATTAATGACGCGATGGACACATTGGAATCGAGGCGGGAAAAACTCGAACAATCCAATATTTTCAGAGAACGAATTCTGGAAAATTTGTCAAATGGGATCATTGTGTTAGACCATGAAAAAAAGATTCGTTCTGCCAATATGGGGGCTGTGCACATTTTAGGAAATAATGTCCTTCAAATCGGTGTTCCCATTGATAAAGCTTATCCGGAACTGGGAGCACTCATTTTGCCGATGCTTTCAGAAAATTCACGCTCAGTTAAGCAGGAGAACGCTTCCCTTAGCCTTGACTCAAAGCGCGATCCCTTATCACTGATGATCCGTTGTTCTTCAGTGCCTCTCAATGACGGCCCTGGGTATCTTATTGTCATTGATGATATGTCTCAAGCTGTCGCTGCTCAGCGAGTGATCGCTTGGGGGGAAGTGGCTCGACGAATGGCCCACGAAATTAAAAATCCGCTAACTCCGATTCAGCTTGCTGCCGAGCGGATGCAAATAAAACTCGCGAAAAAATTGCCTCAGGAGGAGGTCGAGTTATTAAATCGTTATACACATACCATCGTAGAACAAGTATCGGCCATCAAAAAGATGGTGAACGATTTCCGTGACTATGCAAAACTGCCCAAACCAACCCTAAAACCGCTGGATCTGAATAGTCTTATTGATGATGTGGCCTTACTTTATCGGCAGGCTGGAATTTCTATCACTTTAAATTTGGACAAGAATTTACCATTGATTATGGCCGATAGAGCCCAATTGTTGCAGGTATTGCACAACTTGCTTTCTAATGCCAAAGAAGCTCAACCTGAAAATGCTGATTGCCATATCAATATAAAAACGACTTTGGAGCGTTCTGGGAAAGATAAAACACTGGTGATGACCATTGAGGATAACGGTACAGGCTTTCCTGAACATATATTGGCCCACGCCTTTGAACCCTACATCACGACGAAAGAAACTGGAACGGGTTTGGGGTTGCCAATGGTGAAAAAAATCATTGAAGAGCACGGCGGATGGGTCCATATTGCCAACCGTCAAGAATTGGTTGGACTTAAGAAAAATGGCGGTGCTATAGTTACAATTGGTTTTTTGTTAACTGTTTGAACTTTCTCTTTTTAGCTCTTAGTTGCACTCATGGCAAATATTTTGGTTGTTGATGACGAAGTCGGTATTCGGGAACTCTTTAGCGAGATTCTCTCCGACGAAGGATACAATGTCACAGTGGCTGCTAATAGCCAAGAGGCTCGTGTCGCCATTCATAGTTGTCACCCTGATGCCGTTCTTTTAGATATATGGATGCCTGATACTGACGGCATGTCTCTGTTGAAAGAATGGGCATCTCAAGGCCCCTTGCCGTGTCCTGTTATTATGATGTCAGGACACGCCAATATTGACATGGCCGTGGAAGCAACGAAGTTCGGCGCTTTTACTTTTCTAGAAAAACCAACATCCATTAAAACATTGGTGGATACGCTTAAAGCTGCTTTGACAGCTAAGCCTTCTTCCGTAGCACTTTCTCCTTCTCGTCCCACTCAAGGCACTCAACCGTCAGTTGGAGAAAGTCAAGAGGAAAAGCTACTTGCCAGCCTGCGCAATCGAATTGATTTTTCATTGCCGCTTCGTGAGGCGCGGGATCAATTTGAGCGGGCTTATTTTTCATATTTGCTTGAAAAAGAGAATTACAGTATGACAAAAGTCGCCGCACGTGCACAGCTGGAGCGAACTCACCTATACAGAAAATTGCGACAATTAGGTATTGAGTGGTCAAAAGAGTAAGTTAGTTCGGATATGAAGATCCTAATTCTTGGGGCTGGCCGTGTGGGTCGCTCCGTTGCCGAAAGTTTGGTCAGTGACGCCAATGACATCACCATTGTTGATGAGTCATCGGAGCGAGTCAACTTGATGCAAGAACGATTTGACCTTCTAGGTCTAGTCGGTAACGCTAGCTCGCCCTCTGTTCTCAGCAGTGCCGGCGCCATGGATACGGACCTCTTAATTGCGGTCACAGCAAGTGACGAAACCAATCTTGTCGCTTGTACGCTGGCCGCGCAGTTATTCAATATTCCGATGCGCATTGCTCGGGTCAGAAATAGTGAACTTAGGCACTATCCACGTATCCTTGGCGAGGAAGGTTTCCGTGCCACGAGCATCATTTGGCCGGAACAAGCCATTGCCAGTCACTTAGCAAAGCTCATTACTTTCCCCGCCGCGCAACAAGTGCTTAGTTTTGCCGACGGATTATTAACCCTCTTTACAGTTCGGGCAACTGCCGGAGCTTCTCTAGTTGGGAGACCGTTGCGGGAAATTTTTATCCAGTTACCCGATGCTCAAGTCCGTTTTGTTTCAATTTTCCGACGTAACCATCGCCTAGAGTGTCGCTCTGACACGGTGATTGAATCCGGCGATGAGGTGACAGTGCTAACCGCCAGTCATTGTGCTGATAGTGTCATTGGTACGCTGCGACCTTATGAAATGGCTCAAACCGTTGTTTTAATGAATGGTGGGAACCTATCTGGACTCGTTACCGATGAATTGGAACCCAATCGTTCCAAACGTCGAATCAAGATCCTGGAGGCCGACGAAGCCATTGCCACGGAACTTTCTAAACGATATGCGGGAAATCGCGTGTCCGTTTCGATGGTTAAAACAAACGATACCGTGGCTTTATCTCAAGAAGGCATTGGGGAGGCTGATGTGGTTTTATCACTGTCCAGTCACGACGAAACCAACATTATGTCAGCCCTTCTAGCCAAACGCTTAGGTGCAAAACGCTCAATCGTCTTACTTGAAACGCAAGCCTACGCCTCGCTTGTGCAAGGAACGGACATTGATGTCACTGTTTCCCCGACACAAGCCTCTTTAGGCGAACTTCTCCGGCATATTCGTTACGGAGATGTTGTCAACGCTCAGGAACTTTATCGAGGTAGTTCCGAAGCACTGGAAATCATCGCACACGGTTCAAAGAAAAGTTCAAAAGTTGTTGGCAAACAATTACAGGAAATCGCCTTTCCTCAAGGGGTCTCGGTGGGGGCAATTGTCCGAGGCGAAGGGGAAGACGCTAAAATCCTTATGGCTGAGCCTGACTTAACCGTTGTGGCCGAAGACCATCTGATTCTTTTTATTCCGAATAAAAAAATGATTCCGCGTATCGAACAGCTCTTTGCTGTTGATGTCGGCTTCTTCTAAAAAGGCACGTAATGCTGCGAACGCTTCAACGTCTACTGTTTCCCGTTCTCAATGCGTTGGGACCGTTGTTGCTCATGCTAGCCATCGCGATGATGGTTCCATTACTGATTGCTTTGCGAAACCATGAAACGACTACTCCAGAATTTCTAATATCAATTGCCATTTGTATTTGTTCTGGTGTTTTACTTTTTTTCTCAACGAAACGTTATCGCAGTGAGCTGCATATTCGCAATGGCTTTTTGCTTGTAACCCTCTCGTGGCTATCTGCCGTCATTTTTAGTTCAATCCCATTTACTTTGTTGTTACCAGACGTTTCATATCACCGGATATTTTTTGAGACGATGTCGTGTCTAACGACAACAGGGGCAACCTCACTTAACGGTCTGGACTCTCTACCACTTTCTCTAAATTATTGGCGTTGTTTGCTTTCCTGGTTGGGTGGCATGGGGATCATCGTGTTAGCAGTTGCTGTCTTACCCCTCTTAGGCGTTGGCGGAGCACAACTATTTAAGGCTGAAAATTCCAACCTTTTTAAAGATACAAAACTAACACCACGCATTGCTGACACTGCAAAAGCGCTTTACAGCATCTACATTTTATTTTCGGTCTGTTGCGCCGTCGCCTATCACTGGGCTGGTATGTCCTGGGACGATGCCATCTTATTTACCTTCACCACCGTCAGTTTGAGTGGTATTTCGCCTTATGACCAAAGCTTAGGTCATTTCAACTCCGTTGCCATTGAAATGGTCGCGGTATTCTTTATTGTTTTCTCTGGATTTAATTTTTCGCTTCACTTCACGGCTTGGCGCCAGCGCTCCATTTGGGCCTATTTTTCTGATGTTGAGGCTAAAGCCTGGATTTTCATGATCATCAGCGGAACAGCCATTGTTTTTGCGGGACTAACTTTCAACCACCTCTATCCAGACTGGCAGACCACACTGCGACACTCGTTATTCACCGTGGCTTCGCTTTTTAGTACGACAGGTTATACAACCGTGGACTATTCACAATGGCCCATGTCGTTTGGCTATTTTCTCTTGTTCTGCAGCTTGTTTGCCTCCTGCTCCGGTTCCACGGGTGGCGGAGTAAAAATGATCCGAATGCTAATTGTCATCAAAAAGGGGTTGCTGTCTTTAGAAACACTGTTGCGCCCGCGTGATTATTTACCTTTGCGGGTCGGGCAGATAGAAATCTCAGATAAAATCACATCAACTGTGTTCGCTTTTTTTGCTTTGCACGTACTCGTCGTTTTTACTTCTTCCTTTATCATTTCGATGACTGGCGTCGATTTTACGACGGCCTTCTCGACAGTTTTAGCCTGCATCGCAAATACAGGACCAGGCCTAGGCGAGGTTGGGCCGGCGGCGAACTATGCATCATGCAATCCAGTTCAACTATGGGTGGGTTCTTTTTGTATGTTTGTCGGTCGTCTGGAATTATTCAGTGTATTCGTCCTTTTCACCAGAACCTTCTGGCGAAACTAGCCCTCTCAAGGAGATTATCGTGCTAAAACCCTTAACCAACGCCGAATTGACTGAACTTGATGAGCTACTTGCTCAATTGGACGAAAAAAACATTGCAATGGACGCTTCTGAGGCTGATGGCTTCATGACGGCTGTTTTGCTTTTGCCCAACGAGGTCCTTCCTAAAGATTGGATGCCCTGTATCTTTTGTGCCGATCCTCTCCATGCGCACTTGCTCTCCCCCAAGAAGCAAAATCGATTAGAAGAGCTGTTATATCGACGCTACCTTGACATTGACCATACGCTAAGTCAGGGAGATGCGCTCGATCCGATTGTGTTTGACCCAGAAGATGATGAAGGAAATCTACTTCAAGGGGAAGAATCCATTGTTGCCCTACAACCATTTGCTCTTGGTTTTTTAGCGGCAGCTCAAACATGGAATGGACTCATTGATACAGACAATGAAAAAATTGCTAGCGCCTTGGTTGGGATTTGGAGACACCTACCCGAAGAGGCTTTAGGTGACTTTAGAGAGATTCAACAAACTTTATTATCAGAATCCCCCTTAGAGGATCTTGATGACGCGATTAAGGACCTCGCATTAAGTGTCGCTGAAATCGCTTCTGTGACGAGAGGCTTTAAATCTAAATTAGAAAAAATCCACAGCCAAGCCAAGACAAAATCAACAATTAAGAACAACCCTAAGGCTTAGTCGTACGAGAAATGGCGGCAATCAAGAGCAAAACAGGTAGCCCGATTGCCGCAGTCGCCACAAAAAATCCGAAATACCCGATTGACTCGACGGCAAATCCTGAAAATCCCGCCAAGAATTTAGGTAAAAGCAGCATAATTGAACTGAAAATGGCGTATTGAGTCGCCGTGTAAGCTTTATTAGTCAATCCTGCCAGATAGGCCAAAAAAGCAACCGAAGCGATACCGGCGGCTAAATTATCTGCGCTGACAGTACAAATCAAGTAGATAATGTTGTGTCCCTGTGTGGCAAGCCAAGCGAACAAAAGATTGGTCAACGCTGATAGTGCTCCTCCTAAAAACAGCGTTTTGAGCACTCCAATTCGCACACTGATAACACCGCCAATAAACGCACCTACTAAAGTCATGACAACGCCAAAAACTTTAGAGACGGCGGCTACCTCTTGTTTGCTAAACCCCAAATCCTGATAAAAAGGATTGGCCATGACCCCCATCACAACATCCGAAATTCGGTAAGTGGCAATCAACATCAAAATTAAAAGAGCCTGCCATTGATATCGACTGAAAAAATCGATAAATGGCATACATACCGCTTGTTGAAGCCACTGTGATAAGCGTTGCGATAGGGGTAATGACTCATCAACTAACAAAGCGTTCTGTGTTGAAAAATTTTCTGGTTCTCTAGAAAATAAAACCGTCACAAATCCCACTGCAAGACTACAGGCCATGACAGTGTATGAAAATCGCCATGCAGTGGGGTCATACCCAGGAATCACAGCCTCCCAAGCTGCCAACGCCAAGGCCCCAGCACCTGCCCATATCATGCCCAAACGATAGCCTGTTTGATATGTTGCCGCCAATGCTGCTTGCTCTTGCAACTGAGCACTCTCAATGCGATAAGCATCTAATGCGATGTCCTGAGTAGCCGAGGCCCACGCCGTTAAAAGAGATAGCCACACCATAAGCTCAAGCTCTTTAGCAGGATCCGTTCTTCCCATTGCAAACAGGCTTGAGGCGATTAAGACTTGTGTAAAAAGCAACCAGGAACGACGACGGCCAAATTTTTTCGATAGAAACGGAATTTGAAGTCGATCCACCAAAGGAGCCCAAACCCATTTAAACCCATAAACCAACCCTACCCAACTCATCATGCCGATTGTTTGCAAATCGATACCAGCCTCTCTGAGCCAGAAAGATAATGTTCCCAAAATCAACAGCAGGGGCAAACCAGAAGAAAAGCCAAGAAAAAGCATCCGTATCGCTTCAGGTTTTGTATAGACCTGGAACGCTGTTATCCATGAACCCTTTCCCTGTTGCATAACCCGCATTTCTACCCAAACAAATCAGCTTGCTCAATAAAACGCCACTGTCCTACTTGCAGAGCCTCAGGTAAGCGCAACTTTCCAAAAGCTACTCGTTGCAACGCTTGCACCCTGTTACCCGCGGCTGCAACCATACGCTTAACCTGATGATACTTCCCTTGAAATATCACCATTTCAAAAACGTACGAGTCCACCGGTTTTAACTCAAAAGCCTTAACCGGAAGCTTTTCTCCCTCAATTAAAACCCCCTGAAGAAGACACTGATAAAACAAATCCGAACAGGGATGTTTACAGGTAACACGATAAGTCTTGGCAACATGCTTCTTAGGGTGAATAAGACGATGCTGAAGTGCGCCATCGTCAGTCAAAATTAACAATCCCGTTGTATCTTCATCCAACCTTCCCACTGGTTGAACACCACGCCGACGCAATACACTTGGAATCAACGTCATCACAGAGGGGTGATGAATGGGTTTTTGTGAACATTCATACCCAGAGGGTTTGTTCAAGGCAATGATGACCTTCTCTTTATAAGGCCAAAGCTGCCCTTTAACCTCGAATTCCAACTCTTGAGTCTCTATATTTTCATCCGGGTCAGTCTTTACAACTTGGGCAACTTTGACTTGTCCAGAACAAATCAATGCACGACACTCATAACGAGTGCCGAATCCTTGTGAAAACAAAATTTGCTCTAAACGCACAGCTAAACCTCATAATCTACAATGAGAGGCGCGTGATCTGAGAATTTTTCTTCGCTATAAACGAATGTATTCCTAGCCATGGACGCCAAATGGGGTGTCGCGATTTGATAATCAATACGCCACCCAACATTCTTTTCTCTGGCCTTTCCGCGATGACTCCACCATGTGTATTGCTCCTTATTGGGTTCCAGGGAGCGAAAAACATCAACCCAACCACTCTCAAAAAGATTACTCAACCATTGACGTTCTTCAGGTAAAAATCCAGAGTTTTTAAGGTTGCCTTTCCAATTCTTAAGATCGATCTCGCGATGGGCAATATTGACATCACCACAAAAAACAACTTCCTTCCCCCTACTCTTTAATTCATTCAAGTACGGCACAAAGACATCCAAAAAGCGATATTTAGCGGCTTGCCGGTCTTCTGAACTTGAGCCGGAGGGAAAATACACAGAGGCAACAATAAAATGATCAAATTCAGCGTGAACATAACGCCCTTCAGCGTCAAATTCCTCACTGCCAAAGCCAATTTGTACTGCAAGTGGCTCTTGACGAGTGTAAATGGCAACTCCTGAGTAGCCTTTTTTCTGAGCTGTTTGCATTGATAAATGCCAACCTTGGGAATGCAAAACATCTTCTCCAAAGTCAGATGTTTGTCCCTTTAATTCTTGCACACATAAAACATCCGCGTTTTGCTGATCAAACCATGACCAAAAATTTTTCTTCGCCGCGGAACGAATACCGTTGGCATTAAAGGTGACTATACGAAACATGATCATTTTCTCGCTAAAATTACTCGGTTAGGGTAATTATCCTGATTCCAAATCATTTTTGTGAGTTTGCACTATGTCTTTGCAACATGACTTTATTGAATTTGCGTTAGATACGCAGGTGCTTCGCTTTGGTGAGTTTAAAACTAAGGCCGGCCGCCTCTCTCCTTATTTTTTCAATCTTGGTTTATTCAACACTGGAAAAACGCTAGCTCGTCTTGCAGACTTTTACGCTGAAACGTTATTAAAAGCAAAAAAAGAAGGTGCTATTGATTTTGACATGATTTTTGGGCCGGCTTACAAAGGAATTCCATTAGCTGCCGCCGTTGCCGTCAAGTTGGCTGAAAAAGGTGTTGATATCCCCTACGCCTTTAACAGAAAAGAAGCCAAAGATCACGGAGAAGGGGGCACCATTGTTGGCTCTCCATTAAAGGGCAAAGTGATTGTGATTGACGATGTGATTTCTGCTGGCACATCTGTTAGAGAATCCGTTCAGTTGATTCAAAACGCTGGAGCCGTAGCCTCTGGCGTATTGATTGCGCTTGATCGAATGGAAAAAGGCGGAAATGCTGAAGTCATGACAGAAACGTCCGCCGTTGAAGATGTGAAGAAAACATTCAATATGCCGGTGATTTCTATCATCAATCTGGAAGACTTACTAGCCTTTATGAACGAAGACACCCCCCGGGCACAACAAGCTCGCCCATATAAAGAGGCTGTAGAAGCCTATCGCCATCGTTACGGTGTCTAATTTAATGACTTTACAAAACAGGCATCCATGATTTGGATGCCTGTTTTTTAGTGTGAAGCTTCTAGGCGAGCTTAGCACGAAGCATTTGGTTAACTTGGGCAGGATTGGCTTTACCCTTACTAGCCTTCATGACCTGGCCAACCAAACCATTTAAAGCCTTTTCTTTACCTGCTTTGAATTCCTCGACATTCTTCGGATTCTTGGCAATGACTTCATCAACAATCTTTTCCAAAGCCCCGGTATCGGAAATTTGCTTTAATCCTAAACTGTCAATGAGGGAGTCAACATCTGCGTCAGCCCCTTCAAGCAGCGTTGCGAAAACCTTCTTGGCTCCTTTATTACTGATTGTGTTATCAGCAATTCTTGCGATAATTTTCGCCAATTTTTCAGGAGTAACCGGTAAAGTTTCGACCGTCCATTCAGATTGGTTTAATGCCGCAGAAACTTCCCCCATCACCCAATTAGCCGCAACTTTTTTATCGTCCACTAACTGAGAGAGAGCCAAATAATAATCAGCCAATGCCTTTGAGCTTGTCAGAATCGAAGCATCATAAGCTGGCAAACCAAACTCTTTAACTAAACGTTCACGCAGCTGCTCGGGCAATTCCGGCATTTCCGATTTGACCTTCTCAAGCCATTCATGGGGAATAACCAAAGGCAACAAGTCCGGATCCGGGAAGTACCGATAATCCATCGAATCTTCCTTGCTTCGCATTTGGCGAGTTTCACCCTTATCGGGATCGTAAAGACGTGTTGCTTGAATAACCTCTCCACCATCTTCAATTAGTTCGATTTGACGGCGAACTTCGTATTCAATGGCATCTTGCAGGAATCGGAATGAATTTAAGTTTTTAATTTCACAACGAGTGCCAAATTCTTTCTGTCCAACAGGGCGCACACTCACGTTGGCGTCACAGCGGAAATTCCCATTTTGCATGTCGCCATGACTGATACCTAACCAAACGACCAGTGCATGCAGGGATTTCGCATAAGCAACCGCCTCTTCAGCAGAGCGCAGTTCGGGTTCGGTCACAATTTCCAATAAAGGCGTTCCCGCACGATTCAGGTCAATGCCACTTTGTCCCACCTCGAGTCCATGGACACTTTTACCTGCATCTTCTTCCAAATGGGCGCGAGTCAGGTGCAACGTTTTCATATAGGGCTCACCTTGCTTGGGTGTCACCATGAAAGACATTTGCCCGCCAATGACAATAGGCCATTCAAACTGGCTAATTTGATAGCCCTTTGGCAAATCAGGATAAAAATAATTTTTTCGATCAAAAATAGATCGTTCAGCAACTTCAGCACCGATTGCCAAACCAAACTTCATGGCCTTTTCAACAGCTCCGCGATTTAAAACGGGCAGAGTTCCCGGCAAAGCCAAGTCCACCACACAGGCATGAGTATTTGGTTCAGCTCCAAAGTCTGTTGAGGCTGCTGAAAAAATCTTAGTTTGGGTTGACAATTGAACGTGGGTTTCCAAACCGATAACAACTTCCCATTGCATTGTTTTTCCCCTTAGTACCCGGTTGGTACACGTTTGTGCCAATCTGTTGCGCACTGGTATTGATGAGCGATGCCCAATAGTTTGGCTTCCTCAAAGCGAGCCCCAATTAACTGGAACCCCAACGGCAGCCCATTGGAATGAATTCCACAGGGTAAACCGATGCCTGGTAATCCAGCCAGAGAAACCGGTACTGTATACAAGTCGCTCAAATATGCGGAAACAGGATCACTCTTTTCGCCAAAGTGATAAGCAGGCCCTGTAGCAGCCGGGCAAATAAAGGCATCAATATCCTTGAAAACGCCATTAAGCTCGTTGGCGATCAGGCGACGTACGCGCTGCGCTTTGATGTAATAGGCATCATAATAGCCATGAGACAAAACATAGGTTCCGATCATAATTCGGCGCTGTGGTTCAGCCCCCAACCCTTCCGAACGGCTACGCTTAATCATGTCTTGAATATCAGTATAGGTCGCTGCACGGTGACCATAACGTACGCCATCGTAGCGACTTAAATTCGAAGATGCCTCGGCGCAAGCGACAACGTAATAAACAGGAACACCTAGGTCAACTGTCGGCAACTCGATATCAACAATCGTTGCCCCTAGGGATTCATAAGTACGAATCACATCTTCGATACTTTCTGCTAATTCAGAATCCAACCCATTAGCAAACCACTTTCTGGGCACGCCTATCCTAAGTCCCTTAACCGACGAATGCAGATGACGAGTAAAATCTTCTTTCGGTAAATCAACACACGTTGAGTCCTTGGGATCGAACTCAATCATCTCATTCATAACCATCGCACAGTCTTCTGCGCTATGCCCCATAGGCCCCGGAGTGTCTAAACTAGAAGCAAAAGCAACGACACCAAAACGACTGGGGCGACCATAAGTCGGCTTCAATCCTGTGATTCCAGTAAAAACTGCTGGCTCACGAATGGATCCGCCCGTATCGGTTCCTGTTGCCACAGGGGCAAGGTTAGCCGCCACTGCCGCAGCCGATCCACCGGATGATCCCCCTGGAACGCAATCTTTATTCCATGGATTCAGTACCTTGCCATAAGCGGAATTTTCATTACCGCCCCCCATCGCAAACTCATCACAGTTCACTTTTCCCAAGCAAACCATCCCTGCGCGACTTAAATTATCCACAACGGTCGCATCAAACGGACTCATATAGCCGTCAAGCATTTTGCTGGCCGCAGTTGTAGCCCATTCTTTGGTCACAAATAAATCTTTATGTGCAATGGGGATGCCTGTCAGTGAAGTCGCTTCCCCTTTGGCAATGCGTTCATCGGCTTGTCTAGCCTGAGCCAAAGTCACTTCAGGACGAACGTCCAAAAATGCATTCAAATCTCGATGTTGATCGATACGATTCAAATACACTTGAGCCAACTCAACAGCTGAAATTTCTTTGTGTGCAAGTAGGGAACTTAATTCAGCCACTGAGCTATGAAATAATTCTTGAGCCATTATTCAATCACCTGCGGAACAAGGAAATAACCATCGGACTGCTCGGGAGCATTTTTCATATTATTCTCCCGGTCATTTACTTCACGAACAACATCATCACGCAGACGCTGATAGCCATCATGAGGATGCGGCATCGGTTCTATACCATCGGTATCAACTGCCTGAATTCGTTCAATCATTTGAAAAATATTATTTAATTCACCTTGCATACGTTGAGCTTGCTCAGGGCTAATCTCAATATGAGCAAGATCGGCAATGCGGTGAATATCATCAAGAGCCAAGGTCATGGATTTGTCCAAAATTAATCCGAAAATACAGTTTTCGGTTTAGTGGTAAATTTAGCCTTTGAATTGTAGCTATTTTCTTAGCTTTTCAAAAATCCAAAATCATGTTTTTGGGTTTAACAATAAGAAGCAATTTGAGTTGGCAAACTCATATGCGTTGTTCAATAATCCAAATTGTCTCTTACGATAGACTGTGCGCTTATTGTTTTTACGCCTCAAAAGGAGCGGTACTCACGTTACAACACGCTCGCGATGACCATGAAAACACGTTTCTTCTTATTAAGTTTGTTAAGTTTAAGTACCGCGATGTTAATCGCTTGCACTGGCTCTGGCGGATACTATAAAAATGATGGTCCTCCCTCCGGTTCCCTTTCCTTTAGTCACGCGGCCGATGCCGTCCCTCGATATGAAAAGCCCCACTCTGGGGCTAACAAGCCTTATCGTATCAATGGAAGACGCTATACGCCCATTACCGGTGACCAACCAATGACCCAAGTGGGTACAGCCTCTTGGTATGGAAAAAAATTTCATGGAAATAAGACTTCAACAGGCGAAATTTACAATATGTATGCAATGAGCGCCGCTCATAAAACCATGGAACTACCTAGCTACGCAAAGGTCACCAATTTATCTAACGGCCGAAGTGTTATTGTGCGCGTCAATGACCGAGGGCCGTTTGTTGATAACCGAATCATTGATTTGTCGTACGCGGCGGCCAGTAAACTCGGTTATGTTGATAAAGGGACCGCTCGAGTTAAGGTCGAAAGAATTCGTATGGCAGACATTAAAGCCGGTCGAATTCCTACCTCCTCCAAACGACTTAAGTTGATTGAGCCAGATGATGCTCAAAAACTTGCAGATGCTGCGGCAATCGCTAGTGTGATCGCAATAGCTGCCAATAAGAACCAACAAAAACAAAAGACGCAACCAACACAGCAAACTGTCAACACTCAACCAATTACAGTTGAGCCTGCCAGCACATCTGGCTTTGCCTTGCCCGATGGTGCTGTTAACCTGACTGTTGCTGCTCAAAACAACATGGTCAGCACTGAGGTTTCTCCTAGTATCGTTGCAAACTGGTTCGTTCAAGCTGGGGCGTTCGGTTCTTCCAGCAATGCCAACTCCTATGCAAGCACATTAAAGCAGCACTTGTCTGAAACGGTTACTGTACACTTTGATGGTCAGTATTACCGTGTACTCATTGGGCCGTACACTTCAAATGATGCTGCCACAACACAAGCCCAACAACTTAGCAATATTCTTGGGAAAAAATTAGTTCCCTACCAGGTTCGCTAAAAATGACTGTACTAAGTGAAACAATTAATGAACTATGGGATAAACATGGTATTCCCGGACTGATGGATTTTATCCGCATCCCATCGAAGTCAACTGATTTTGACCCTCACTGGGAGTCAAACGGCTTTCTTAAGCAGGCCTGTGAATCGGCTGCGAAATGGTTAAAAGACCTCGTTCCAAGTGCTCACTGTGAATTGTTGACCTCGCCAGGTAAAACGCCTTGTCTGTTCGTCGACATTCCGGCAACACAAAATTTAGAACACAGTGCTGCAATAGCCTTTTATGGTCATTTTGACAAATTACCCGAAACTGGAGTCTGGAGAGAAGGATTAGGAGCTTGGTCTCCCGTATTGGAAGGTGACCGTCTTTATGGCCGAGGTTCTGCTGATGACGGATATAGTTTTTATCTTATGGGGGTTTGTGTTGCAGCTCTTAAAAAGTTAAATTGTGGCCATCCAAGAATTATTGGTATTTTTGAAACTCAAGAAGAAAGTGGCTCTTTAGATCTGCCGTATTACCTTGCCCTCATGCAAAATCGCCTGGGTTCTGTTGAGGCGTTCTTTATCCTTGATAACTCATGTTCGGATTACGAGCGATTATGGACGGTTGCATCTTTACGTGGCGTCATCAAAGCAACCCTTCAAGTCAAAGCCTTGTCTCATGGAGTTCATTCCGGTGCATACTCTGGCATCGTCCCTGATGCATTTGGCATTGCACAATATTTATTGGCGAGAGTTTATACCCCCCTGACGAGCGAGGTCAAAATACCCTCTTGTTCCACAGTCATCGATGATTCACGGCGTCAGCAGCTACGAGATGCTAGCCGTATTTTGGGCGACCAAATTTGGAATCATGCACCGCTGCTAGCAGGTGTTACCCCATTATCGACACAACCATCAGAACTTTTATTACAAAATACCTGGAAACCAGCCCTTACGGTAACAGGATTTAGCGGCCTTCCAACTCCAGACAATGCCGGTAACATTATTCATGGTGAGGTTTCGTTAACTCTTTCAATGAGGGTGCCTCCTCTAATCAATTTAACCCAGGCAGTCGATGATTTAACCCGATTATTAACCACAGAGATCCCATTTGACTGCAATGTAAAACTAACCAACATATCTGCTGAACCAGGCTGGGCCACACCCACCCTCTCCACCAGAGTGCATGAATCGCTTTCAAAAGCCTCTGAACATTATTTTGGAAATCCACTGGCAATCACCGGTCAGGGAGGATCTATTCCGATTGTTAATGAATTCGAGAAATATTTACCCCACACAACTCTAGTTGTCACAGGTGCCTTAGGCATTGATTCCAATGCCCACGCTCCCAACGAATTCCTTAACATGGGGTACACAAAAAAACTAACCGCAGCCGTAGCACAAGTAATCCAAGATTGTGCTAATCAATATCAATAAGAGATTTGTTATGAGAAGGGATGTCGTTACGGAAGTGATTGTTGATTATGGCGAATTTGTTGAGAATTTCGCCACAACCTTGGAAGCACAATCTTTTATTGAGTCTAATTTGGATGAATTAGATCTACCGATCGCAGTCTGGTTAGAGGACTCCAGTGGTCGAAAGAAATGGAATTTTAAAATTGTTGAAGATGGTACAGGCAATATTGAATTGATTGCCGGTGACGTTATTAAAAACACCTCATACTACAGACCGATCCATTAAGGAGAATTTTGATGAGTAACAGTTGTGAACTCTGTAAATACGATCAGAGTACTGCATTGTTATTGCAGTCAATGATGAACGTTTTCCGGGCTACACGCGACTGATTTGGAAAGAGCATATCGCAGAGGTCACTGACTTAAGTGAACAAGATCGCACCCTCATGTGGCAAGCACTTTCTCTGATTGAGCAAACCATGAGAGAAACAATGCATCCAACCAAAATCAATTTAGCCCAACTGGGTAATATGGTTCCTCATTTACATTGGCATATTATCCCAAGATATAAAAACGACACCCATTTCCCGGAGTCTATTTGGGGTATGCAACAACGAAAATTACCTTCAGAAACCGCTAATCGAAAAATCTTAGCCGAGCACTTCTATGAAAAACTTTCCGAGGTGTTAGCTCAAAAATTTTGCTAAAAACTTGCGGGACAGTTTTCTATTTTGTAGTTTTGGCGCTTAGCTAAACGATTAATCTGTTGGGCCTCTTCTGCACTGAGATTATTAAAAATTAGATGGACTCTTCCAGTCGCTTTACCAACTAAACGGCTAACTCGCAAATCTTGAATTTTTAGCTGTAGCTGAGCTTTTTCCATAAAAACCAAAGCATCAGACCTTTCTTTAAAGATATCGAGCTGAACCGAGTTAGCCAGCGGACCATTAGCAATTGCCTTAGCTTTTGGATAGCCCTTTTGCCGGATTTGTTTAGCTAAGATTTCTGCTCCATGAAATGAAGATGATGGAATCACATAAACAGCAAATTGGTCATCACCAAAAATCGTCTGAATCTGTACCTTTTCTAAGAGACGGGATGAATCAATGGAACGATTAATAGCTGGTAAGGATTTGGATGAAACAGAACGTAATATCAAACACTCCCCTGAACCCTTGTCACTAGTCATTTGAAAACCCTCGGGTTTAGGAATAGGGTCGGAGGGTAAGTTCATTTCCGTTTTTGTATCCTTAACCTCCACCTGTTCATTTGTGGATATCGTCACTATTTGACTTTTTTCTTCTAACTCGCTTTTATAAGTCTTCAGATCTTTGATGGGGGAAATACCTTGTATAGCGTTAGGAAAGACATCAGAGTGACTTTTTTCAACTTGAGTGTCAGGTAACAACCACCTCTCAAATGAGGTCCAACCAAACAGACAAACACATACTGTCAACAAGCACAGTGCGATAATTCTCATGACTTGTTTCCTGCCTCTTGATGCGCAATAAGAGCCAGCCCTCTTAACACAAGATTATGTTTAAGAATGCTTTCGGGAAATTCCTTCATTAAATAGGGTGCAAAACGCGCTGCCGCACCACCAGCCAAGACCAGTCTTGGTTCAAATCCCATTTTTTGCAATGTTCTCATTCCCCGTTCAATCAGGCCAAGTTGACAATCAATAATTCCAGTAACAATAGCTGTCATCGTATCAGTAGGCATTTCTCGATACTCGCCGTCTGCCTTAGGCAGGGTTGCCGTACCAGTTACAAGACTGTCTCGCATCAACACCACCCCCGGAGCGATACGCCCTCCTGCAAACACCATAACATTGTCATCAATAGGATAAACAGAATCCACCGTCGTTGCCGTTCCGACATGGACAACCAGTAACGCCTGATTAGGTAGAAAACTTGTAGCCCCTAAAGCCGCATACCATCGATCAGCCCCCAGCTGAGATGGGGTGGTATAGCGGTTAATTAAACTGAAATGTCCCTCGTATCTGTCTTGAGCGTGTAACCAGTGAAGAGAAAAACCCTTTGCTTGAACAGCTCGGGTTAATGATAATCTGAGATCGCGAGAGGCAACGGAACAACCGAAAACCTCACCACACGGCATCCCCTCCAGCATGGAAACCATTTTTTCACTGACATGATGAGCTCCGGAGTGAACCAATGTATGCGGTGACTCCGGATCTGATAGATAGGCCCACTTTAACGCAGTGTTACCAAGATCAAATAAAAGATTCACATCAACCTCTTTCTGATTTTTACCATACCGGACATTAACTTATTGACATGCCCATTTTGATTGACAAGCAAACAACCTTGTTCATCTATACCAAGAATTTGAGCGCTACAGACAGTACCATCTTCATATGTAATCTCTACCCAATCGTTCTTGTAAGCTGAAATTTTATCCCAAGCTTCTTGGATAGAAGACAGGCCATTGCTTTTACGATCTGCAACAGCATCAACAATTGCTCGGGAAAGTTTTTTTAGCCAAAAATATTTATCTAAAGAACTCCCTGGAACCTCGCCAACTCCAGCGACACCATAATCGGCCTCAAAAGAGGCGTTATCGACTTTCAAATTTAGTCCCACACCAATCACAAAAACCCAATGTCCTGAAGCATCTTTTGTCGTTTCAACCAAAATACCGGCCAATTTACGCTCATGTAACAAAACATCATTAGGCCACTTCAATTGAGCTGGAATTTGATTGTTGCGTAGTGTTTTAACGACGTAGTATCCCACAACTAAAGGTAATGCCGTATAACAATCCAAGTTTTCCTTAACCGGAACCGCAACAGAAAAAGTCAATGCCGAATCTACGGCAAACCACTTTTTCCCACGAGTCCCTCTACCCATGGTTTGGCAATCTGCTTGCAGAACATCGATTTGATTTTGCACGCCTTGCCGTACTTTTCTTAATAATGCTAAATTCGTTGAATCAATCTCACTGACACATTCAACGTGCCAATTTGCTGGGTAGTCTACAAAAGAGTGGGCAACATCCAATTTCGATGACATGTACTTCCCCAAAAGTGATTTTTAACTATTCAAATGCATAGTCAACTTACTTTTAAATAAATCAGAATCACTTAGACGCGTAAATTCCTATTAAAATTCGGTAAGTTATATAAAATAACGGTTCTACGAGTCTTCCAATCCAATAAATCCAAGAATGATAAAACAGTTTGCCTTTATTTTGATTAGTGTATTTGCTTTAACTTTTCATGCGGTTGCATATTCTGCAAAAGCCCCCTCGTTACACTCGCAATCCTGGATCTTGGTTGACCGTCTAACCAACACCGTACTTGCCGCAAATAATGAAGACATGCGGCAAAATCCGGGTAATAGTGTACTTTTAATGGTCCTTTATACAACCGAAAAAGCACTGCTTGAGAACAAAATAGAACGAACGCAAAAAATTACAGTCAATAATGATGCTTTATCCATTCCAGCACTTAATGCTCCTCGCTTTTACCTAGAACCCAACAAATCATATTCATTTGAAGAGTTGGAAAAGGCAGTTGCTGTAATGGGGGCAAACGATGCGGCTGTTGCCTTGGCTGAAGGTGTTTCACAAACTGTTGATCGTTTTGTCACCCTAATGAATGAAAATGCAAAAAAATTGGGGTTAAAAAATACGCACTACACTTCACCCATTGGGACCAACCATAAAGAGCAATACTCCTCTGCACGTGACACCCAAATTCTGGCTAACGCTTTACTTAATGAATTCCCTACCCTGACAGATTTCTGGACTATTCCCAGTATCAGCAATGGTGTTATACAGCACCAAAATACGAATCCATTACTTTGGCGGACGGGTTCTATCAAAGGCATGCACAGTTCTGAATTAAACATGCAGCAATGGCATTGTGTTGCCCTCTACTCTAGGGACTACATTGAAAACACAACTCGTTACTCTCGTGAGTTGATCGCGGTTAATATGGGTTCACCTAATGCGCAACTTAACGCTGACGAGACAATGCGTTTAATAAATTGGGGATCCGACAACTATAAAACCCTGTTACTTTATTCCGCTCAGGAGACCATTGATCGCATTCCTGTGGAAGTAAGTGATCATGCCAAAGTCAGAGTGGGGGTTAAGGAAAATATTTATGTGACCTTACCTAGAGATACAATTCTTCAAGCAGGAGAAAAAGGATTCTCTGTTAAGGTTAATCGATTAGATCCCCTTGTTGCTCCCATTAAGGAGGGAGAAGTAATCGGTACATTAACCGTCAATTTCAATGGAAAAGAAATGACAAAATGTGATTTGATAGCCCTTCATGACGTTCAAAGATCCAACTTTTGGAGACGTCAGCTGCAACGCATTAAAGCAATTTTTGGCTTACAGTAAGATAGATGACACATATGACTGAAAAAGAACTTTTAGAATTTCCCTGCTTATTTCCTCTGAAAATTATGGGATTGGCTGACCCTGAGTTTGAGGTAAGAATTGCAGAAGTTGTCAAAAAACATGACCCAACCTTTGATGTTCACTCTATAACCAAACGTCAAAGTAATAAAGGACGCTACTTAGCTTTAAATGTCGTCATTACGGCGTCTAGTCGTGAACAGTTAGATGCGTTGTATATGGAATTAACTCACCATCCCATGGTTAAAGTGGTGCTCTAGTCGTGCAAAACTCAACAATCGCTCCACACTCTATCAAAGCATGGTTAATTGCAACACGCCCCAAAACGTTTGGGGTGGCGATTGCTCCTGTTATTGCTGCCCTATCAGTCACTCTATCTGATGTGGGAAAAATCAATGTATTAGTGGCCTTTTTAACGGCGTTATTAGCCATATTAATGCAGGCTATTACCAATATGGAAAATGATGCCGGTTACACTAAGCGAAAAGCCGAAAGAGGAAACCGGAAAGGGCTACCGCGAGCAACCTCATTAGGATTACTGAGCGTTAGAGAAGTTGAATGGGGAATTCGGCTTTTAGCTGTGTTTGCTCTTTTGATTACGATTTATTTTATTTACATTACACAATGGGTGTTTCTTCTTATTACGCTGTTTTCCATAGCTGCGGCGTATATGTATATGGGTGGTCCTAAACCTATCGCCTATACCCCTTACGGTGAAATAGCCGTCTTTGTATTTT
Organism: uncultured Sutterella sp.; assembly: GCA_900546995.1. Lineage (GTDB taxonomy): Bacteria > Pseudomonadota > Gammaproteobacteria > Burkholderiales > Burkholderiaceae_F > Aphodousia. The sequence goes on along the minus strand of URFF01000005.1, from coordinate 23 downwards.
TTGGACTTGTGGCAACATGTGGA
>URFF01000004.1 GCA_900546995.1 uncultured Sutterella sp. | reverse complement strand
TGCACAGATCGGCTCAACAGGAGCGTTGTTGGCTAAAGAAGTTAAGGATTCAAAATTGGTTGCTTTTGACCAAACCGGTGAGGCGTTCATGGAATTGAATATGGGGGGCTGCGAAGCTGTATTAGTCGATCGAAGCGTAACCGAATATTACCTCGCGCACCGTAAGGTCAAAGGCGTGACGCTTGTACCACATCTTTATACTCACAAGCAAAATGGTTTTGCCATTCGCAAAGACAACACGAAAATGATAGAGCTCATTAATACCGGTTTGAAAAAAATTAAAGAAAGTGGTGAATACGACCGTATTTATGAGAAATGGTTTGGAAAAAAGCCGCAATAACGTCTCAACCATCAGTCTGATTGACACCATCCGATGTGGATGGTGTTTTCGTATGTTTTGCAAAAACAATTAATGGAATTGCTACAATCCTCTCCTATCAGAACTAAAGAGATATTCATGGCAAATATTGTTAATCGAAAAGCGTTCTTTGATTATTACATAGAGGAAAAACACGAGGCTGGCATGGTGCTTCAGGGTTGGGAAGTGAAATCCATTCGTGAAGGACGAGCTCAAATCAAGGAAGCGCATGTCATTGTGCGCAACGGTGAGCTTTTCTTACTGAATGCTCACGTCACGCCTTTAAAGACGGCAAGCACACACGAAAAACCGGACCCCACCCGTTTACGCAAGTTGTTAATGCACGCTCGTGAAATCAATAAATTAATCGGCAAAGTCGAGCGCTCTGGCTATACGTTGATTCCATTGGATATGCATTTTTCCAAAGGACGCGTCAAGTTAACCGTGGGTTTGGCTAAGGGTAAGAAACAGTACGAAAAACGAGCCGATGAAAGTAAAAAACAATGGGAACGGGATCGGGAACGATTAATGAAGACGAAAAACCGTTAACTCATGTCCTCATAAAAAAAGGGAGCTCGGCTCCCTTTTTTTTGTTTAGGTATTGGGTTGATCTGTCGTTTCGGATTTCGGCTCTTTACCATCCTCAGCGTTCGGATCACGGAATTTCACTTCATAACCGACAAGAATTTCTGTCCATCGCTTTAAAAGCGCCAGCATCTCAGGAGCCGGGACTTCTCCCAATGGTTCAATGCCCTTTTTGGCTAATTCGTAAAGTGTGTTGTAGACCTCAGCCATAAACACGGCAAAAGCAGAATAAATCAGTGTGATATTATCTTCGGGCAGTTTGCCGCCTGCGGCTTGCACCAACTCTTCACCCAACTTAAAACGCAAATTGCCGGCGACACCGTTCGGATACCACTCAGGATCAACCTCAAATTGCGAGTTTTGACCGGAAAAGGTCGCCCCTAACCAATTCATTGTCTTTCGATCAATTTCATCGAGTTTTTCTTCTGTCAGGCGCCCGGCCTCTTGTTCTTGTACGCGTTGGGCCATATCCATCATAAATTGGCCCAAAATGGCACCCGTGATATTCGGATGACGAAGCGGTTGCTTGCCGCAATCGCTTGCACAACCTTCACAGTGTCCGTTGCATGCCATATGTTTTACTCCTTAGTTTTAAAATCGCCTGCGGTAGGCGCTCCGGTCAACCGCAGAGTCCATAAATCGATAAATGCTTCAATTTGGGGATTATTTTCTATCCCATTCTGAACAAGCGTTGAAGCCTTTAAAACAACAAAAATCTCCGATACAAAATAGGCAAAACTCGCAAAAAGGAAAGCCTCATCATCGGACAAATCCACGCCGGGATTTAGTAACGCGATATCTCCCCCAATCGACTCGCGCAAATACTGGGCGAGGTTTATTTCATTGAATTCACTCTCGCTTGAGAAGGCCGCATTTTTACCCGTAAGGGTATCGTATAGCCATAGAGCCAGTTGCAAATGGGCCTCTTCCAATTCTTGCATTGTCATGGTGCCCGATAAAACCTGCCTCACCCGATTCCAGGTATTGCTGACCGCTTGTTTAACAACATGACGCGCGACCGGATAAGCCGAAATATTGGGAGGCAACTCACGCTTGGTCGCATACCGCAACGGGCAACTCATGCTACCCCCTCAATTGAATCGGATCACTCTCAACGCGGCCCAGCATGCGCTCGGCCCACATTTTGCATAACCGCTTTCCATCACGCTGGAAATGCTCGGCAGAAGAATCCCCTGTTGCAGCCTTGATAAGCGCATACGCGTCACAGATGAACTCAAAAGCGGCAGCCTGCAAGATGCCTCGAGAGTCTTTAAGATCCTCTTCTGACACACCCACGGCTTCGAATCGATCTTTCAAAATGATTTTCAAATACCCTGCTAAAGGATCTCCCGTCCAATAGGGTTTGGGCTCAAACTGCTCATTTTTGCCGGCCAAAACCGCTGACAAAAACGCAGCTGATTGCTTATCCATCGCAATCGCCTCTTCTTTTTTAAGACTGTGTTCGGCCACCATTTTGTAGCGGCGTAATACATCGTATAGAACGACTTCAAAAAGCTCGTTTAACACATCAAGATTGTTTAACGAAAACTTCTCAACCGCCTTTTCTTCTTTTTGCTCTGACATAATCAATTCTCTAAAAAATGGTGAACCCAATCGTTGACTAAGGCGTCGCGCTGCAAATCAAAAACCTCTTGAGTCACATTTTCTTCACAGCTTGCGACATAAATGTTGAAAAACTCTTGAATCATCAATGAGAAGGATAATGAAATAAATTCTTTGGGATGATCAACCGTCGAAAACAAATCCGCCTTATCTTTATAGCGCTTTTGCAAAGCTTTCCCTAATCGTCTGCCCAATTGCTTTCCACTATTTTCCTTGCTGAGCATACAATTCGGCACCAATCCATTAAAGACATCCGTCATGAAAAGAATGGATTCGGTCGTATGCTGCATCAACTGTTCTGAATCTTCGCTTTCTTGAAAAGCATCTAAGAGATTATCTAAAAACGAATCAAAAAACGATGCCAGCATCGCCGGATTATTTAAATCGATCATCGCGATTTGACGCTCAATCTCATTGCCCATCATCGCCCCCGGTCAAGTGAGTGTTTTGGCTGCATTCTAACAAAAACAGGACGCTCTCACGTTGAGCGCCCTGTGTAAAAGAGAATCCGTTCTTAAGCGCCTTGCACTCGGTCTTTAATGGCTTGAACCGTCTTTTGCGCTAAAGCATCTGCTTGGACTTTGGGATCGGTCTTTCGCATGATCGTCATCGCCGAGGCAATCATGCTCCCCATGTCTCCCATGTTGGCAGGCAACAACACCGTGTTGGTTTCTTTAGCCACGTTGGAGAATGCGTCAACGTAGCGCTCTGCCACTTTGAGGTTCACAGCATCCATACCGCCCGGCGTTTGGCTGGCTTCGGCGATTTGCCGAATCGCCTCCGCGGTCGCTCGAGCGATTGCTAAAGTCGCCGCCGCTTCACCTTCGGCCTTATTAATCGCTGCCTGCTTTTCACCCTCAGACTCCGCGATAGCCGCTTCTTTCGCACCGGTTGCCAAATTGATTTGTTCTTGTTTGCGACCTTCTGAAGCGGCAACCACGGCGCGCTTTTCGCGCTCGGCCGTGATTTGCTGCTGCATCGCCTGCAAAATCACCGCAGGAGGCGTCAAGTCTTTAATTTCATACCGAAGCACTTTGACGCCCCAGTTAAGTGCTGCCTCGTCAATCGCGCTCACCACCGACTGATTGATTAAATCGCGTTCCTCGAAAGTTTTATCCAACTCCATTTTGCCGATCACACTTCTGAGTGTTGTCTGAGCCAACTGTGTGATCGCGATGATGTAATTACTCGTACCGTAGCTTGCGCGTTTGGGATCGGTCACTTGGAAAAAGAGGACGCCATCGACGGACAACTGCGTATTGTCTTTGGTAATACAAACTTGGCTTGGCGTATCCAACGGAATTTCTTTTAACGAATGCTTGTAGGCCACACGATCGATAAAAGGAATCACGACGTTTAATCCGGGAGACAAAACGGCATGAAACTTACCCAAACGCTCAACAATCCATGCCGACTGCTGAGGGACCACTTTAATGGCCTGAAAGGCAAAAACGATAGCCAAAACAGCCAACACCAAAGTAAATGTCATAAAACCGCTCATGCCGAACTCCTTTCGCTTGAAATCTGTTTAAACCTTTTGCAATACCAACACATTGCCTTCAACGGCAATGATCCGATGTAGGCCCGTTTTCAATTTTTCAGCATCCTCTGCACGGGCCTCCCACTGAGCACCGCGATACTGCACGCTCGTCCGAGCCCCTTCTTGCCAAAGGCTCACCTGCACAAGCTGACCTTCGTCAAGGTGCTGAAGTGACTTCGCTTCCGAGGTATTATTTGCTGCCAGTGAACGCAGTCTTCGAACCCAGATGCTACCGACAATGGCAACGACAGCAAAAGCCACAACCTGCCATTCAATCGGCAAATCGAAAAAAGCGAACCCCGAACCAACCAGAGCGGCGACTGCTAACACCAAAAGATAAAACGTCGAAGCCATTAGCTCAATGATGCCCAAAACTGCCGCGGCAATTAACCAGATTACAGTAGGAGTCAATGTCATATAAACCACCGGTAAAACTCAAGAACCGTTTCTATCAGTTTAGGCGCTTTTCAGACGTAAGGAAACCTCAGAAACACTCACCAACTAACTGTCTGAGCTTGTTTTACGACGATAGTAGCCCACACTGTAAAAAAGAAGGTTTTTAGCCATTTCTTTTCGAAGATCCAAACACATAATATTGGGGAGCACTGCGCCCGAAGCATCTTTAAAGAATTCTTTATCACCATCTTTTTGTGTCAAAGCAATGATGCGAACTTCTTCATTGATCTTACGAACTTCCTCAATAATCTTTCGCTCTTGAATGGCATCACCGATTGTTAAGATGACGAGTTCGGCCTTTTCAACCCAAGCCCGATCGAGCACTTCGTGTTGAGTGGCGTCGCCCAAAACGAAGTTATGTTTAAGCTCATCTTCGGTAACCAAATTCACATTCTTTTCGATCACGAACGCCGGAATTCCCTTGTCTTCAAACGCATCGGAAATATCTCGTCCCATAACACCGGCACCGACAATAACCACCGGTCCCTTCACCTTTTTGTTTGTTGTGGGTGACAGTACAACTGGGTCAGGCAACGGTTTTTCTGGTGCGATGCGATTCACCAACGGATCAACCGCTCTAAATAGCAAGGGATTTAAAGCGATGGAAATAATGGCTCCGGCCAAAATCAAAGTGAGTCCCTCATCGGGCAACAATCCCAAAGCTTTACCCAAACCGGCAAGAATGAAAGAAAACTCCCCGACCTGAGACAAAGCCGCTCCGACCGTTAAGGCATATCGCCAGGAGTAGCCGAGAATCTTCACCAGCGCCGTCGCCACAATGTTCTTACCGAACATAATGATGAAAACAACGCATAAAACCTTCAAGGGCTCCTTAATGAGAATCGTCGGATCGAAAAGCATGCCGACACCCAAAAAGAAGATCACGGAAAATGCGTCTTGAAGCGGTAATGTGTCCTGCGCGGCACGGTGAGCATATTCGCTTTCTCGCATCATCATGCCGGCAAAGAAAGCACCCAAAGCGAAAGAGACTTTGAAAATTTCCGCTGAAGCGTAGGCCACACCAATCGCAATGGCGATGACAGCCAAAGTGAAAATTTCCCGGGAACCAGTCTTTGCCGCCTGCACCAAAGCCCAAGGCAAAATCCGCCGCCCAAAAATCACCATACAGAAAATGAAGCCGACAATCAGAACACCGGTCTCAAGTAACGCCGCCGATAAACTTTGATCGGAGGACACATTGCTGGGATTTAGCACGCTTGCCAGACTCGGTAAAAGCACCAACAAAAGAACGGTGACAATATCTTCAACAACGAGCCAACCGACAGCAACCTGCCCCTCCCCGGTTTCCAAGGAGCCGTGCGCTTCCAAGCCTTTTAACAAAACAACCGTTGATGCGCAAGATAAACACAGACCTAAAATGACCGATGAACCGAAGTCCCATCCCCAAAGATGAGCAACCCCGGTACCCAAAACGGTGGCAACAGCCATTTGCAAGACGGCGCCCGGAACCGCGATATTTTTGACTCGTAAAAGATCGTGAAGGGAAAAATGCAACCCCACGCCAAACATCAACAAAACCACACCGATTTCTGACAACTGAGAGGCAAGACTGATATCACCGACAAAACCCGGCGTTGTCGGAGCGATACAAATACCGGCAAGCAAATACCCCACCAGCGCCGGAATTCGCAATCGACTTGCGAAATAGCCCAAAACCAACGCCAATCCAAGCCCCCACGCTAAAGTGGCAATCAGTGCAATTCCGTGTTCCACATTCCCGCCTTTATGGAAAAAGATTTAACAAATCAGAATTTTTAAGTATATGGATTTCTAAAGAAATTTCTTTTATTTTTTGAAAAAAAAGGGGCGGAATTTGTTTTCTTCCGCCCCCAACGTTCAAATCACTCTAAATTAAGCGACCGGTACATAAGACCACATCAATAAAACGATGACCTGACCACTTAAAATACGCAAGAACATTGCCAATGGATAAACCGTCGAATAAGCAATCACGCACGAACTTTTCTCAGAAAGCGTTGCTGCATAAGCCAAAATCGGCGAGTTGGTCGCAATACCAGCTAAAAGTCCCAACACACTGTGGAAATTTAACTTGAAGAACTTACGAGCAATAATTCCCATCACAATTTGCGGAACATAGGTAATGAGAATTCCAAAGAACACATAATAAATTCCGTTGCCTTGAGTGAGTGCATGGACAAAGTTTGTACCGGCTGTTAAACCAACGCTAGCCAAAAAGAGCGAAATCCCCAGCTCGCGAAGCATCAAGTTGGCCGAGTTGGTGGTGTAAGTCGCCAAGCGGAACAAAGCGCCATACCGACCGAGAATAATGGCGATAATCAACGGACCGCCTGCCAAGCCGAGCTTAAGCGGCGTGGGCATACCGGGAATTACAATCGGAATCGAGCCGAAGATAATCCCCACGAGCATTCCGATAAAGATGGCAATCCAATTGGGTTGCTCAAGCTGTTTGACACGGTTACCCAGATGCAATGCCAGACGCTTAATGGCGTTCTCCGGTCCCACGCATTGCAATTCATCACCCACTTGAATGTGCAAATTATTGGCCGGGAACAATTGCATACCGGCTCGATACACACGGGCGATATTGACACCGTCTTCGTTATTCAAAGCCAAATCACCGATCGTTGTGCCCGTCAAATCGGATTTCGTCACAATTAAACGGCGGCTGACTAAAGGGGATTTTTCAGTGGCTAAGTCAATACGGGTATCTTCCTTACCGAACGCCCTCACAATATCCATCTTGTTATCAGGGGTAGCAACGATTCTTAACGTATCGCCGACGCAAATCGAAGCGTGTCCGGTCGGGCTTGAGATTTCACGATTATGCATAATGCGCGTGCAAATAAACGGACGAGGAATACGTTCGTGAATTTGCTTCAAACTCAACCCATCTAAAAGGTGGTTAGTGACATAGACGTGAAAACTCACAGGCGCATTACTGATTTCTTTTTCTTCGTCGTCCCAATGACGATCCTCTTCTTTCAAATCGACTTTAAATAACCAACGCAGAAACAGGGAAACCGGAATAAGGGAAATGAGCGCTAAGGGATACGCGCAGGCGTAACCAACCGCAACGTCTTCTCCGACATAATGTATTTGTGTCAATGCTTCTTGAGCGGCACCCAAAGCCGGAGTATTCGTTACGGCGCCGAACAGTACCCCCATGATTTGACCGATGTTGACGATATCGGAAAAGAGGAAAAACAAACCCAATGCAATCAGTGTTCCAAGCAAAAGACCACAAACCATTAAAGCGTTTAAGACAATACCGACGCTCTTAAACGAGGAGAAAAAGGAGGGGCCGACCTGTAAACCGATAAAGAAAATAAAGATCATCAAGCCGAAGTCTCGGACAAAACCCAAAACTTCCATGTTAACCTTGACACCAAAGTGACTGGCCGCCAATCCGACAAAAAGCACCAAAATACTGCCGAAAGCGACACCGAAGATTTTGATTTTTCCTAAAATCATCCCGATGACGCAAATCGTGACATAGACTGCCATAATGTGAGCGACAGAATTGGGATCGGTCAACAGCGTGTTGAGCCACTGCATGGCTTACTCCTTAAATCTTTAATGAAAGATAACGCTTCCTGACAATGAAAAGGGTCCCGGGACAAAGCCCAGGACCCGAAACCCCAAAATCAATGTAAGGGAGCATGGATTAATATTTTCTCTTGATTGGATTGATGTACTTGGAAAGCCGACCTCAAAACAAAGTCAATCGAGACGATAATCATAACTTTCTAAGTATATTATCCATTCAACTAAGTCAAAGTAAGTATATCTGGCGGAATAATTCAGTACAATAAAAATAATTTGATTCTTTTATTCAGGAAATTTGAATGATTGAATTAGAAGACTTTCGAACGGTGGTTGCCGTGGTGGATTCCGGCGGCATCAACAAAGCGGCCCAATTGCTGCATCGGGTCCCTTCGGCTTTGAGCATGCGATTACAAAATTTGGAAAATCGCCTGGGAATTACGCTCTTTGAAAAACAAGGGCGCAACATCATTCCCACCGCCTACGCACTGGAGCTTGCCGAAGACGGTCGGAAGATTTTATCCAGTGTCCGCACGGCGGAAAGTCGCTTAGTGAAGAGACTACCCGGCGGTCTTTTGCGACTCGGTGCGACCGATAGCTTAGCAGGCACACGATTAGCCGGCCCGATCTCCGAACTGATTCACCGTTACCCTTCCATCAAACTGGAACTCAAGGTGGGTTCGAGCGAGCAGATCAGTAAAAGCATTCTTGAACGTGAAATTGACGCCGGACTGATGATTACCCACACTTATCATGATGAATTTCGCACGGTGGCTCTTTTTCCCGAAAAATTGGTTTTGATTGCTTCAAAAACGCATCGACCAGTTCTCACCCCAAAAGACATTGAACACGATACGGTCTTAGCTTTTCACATTGCCGGCACTCATCACGACCAATGTCTTGAATGGTTTCATGAGGCCGGTATGACACCGGCGCGAGTCATTGAATTGCCGTCTTACTCGGCTATTTTAGGTACTGTTGCCGCAGGACTTGGCGTTTCCGTTGTGCCTTTGCATTGGATTGAATATTTCCACTGCATTGACACGGTTTCCGTTCATCAACTGCCCCGAACTTTATCGGAAGTTCGTGTTGACTTTGTGCATTTAAAACATACGCAATCGCCCAATCTTAAAGCGCTCGAATCCATCTTATTGGAATTAAAGACTCTTTAAAAAGACTTCTCTGCGATTGCCGTAAAAGAAAGCCTCCCTGGAACAAATCAAGGAGGCTTTTCTTGTAGAAAGGTCACAAACGTCGTGACCTTACGAACACCGATTACTTCTTAGCGGAAGCGGCCAAACGACGCCAGGTGTCAACCACGGTATCCGGGTTCAAGGAGATGGATTCAATACCTTCTTCCATGAGCCATTGAGCCAAGTCTTCATGGTCAGAAGGACCTTGACCGCAAATACCGACATACTTACCGCGAGCGCGGCAAGCACGGATTGCCATCGACAACATGATCTTAACGGCTTCGTTGCGTTCATCAAAGCTTGCGGCAACCAAACCGGAGTCACGGTCAAGACCCAACGTCAATTGGGTCATGTCGTTGGAGCCGATTGAGAAACCGTCAAAGTAATCGAGGAACTTGTCAGCCAAAACGGCGTTAGACGGGATTTCGCACATCATGTTGACGCGCAAACCGTTTTCACCACGCTTCAAGCCATTGCGTTCCATGATTTCAATGGTTTGGCGAGCTTCATCGAGCGTACGAACGAACGGCACCATCAATTCAACATTGGTCAAGCCCATCGTATCGCGAACAAACTTCATCGCACGGCATTCCATACGGAAGCATTCGGCAAAGCTATTGGCAATGTAGCGGGAAGCGCCACGGAAACCCAACATCGGATTTTCTTCATCCGGTTCGTAACGGTTACCGCCAATTAACTTCTTGTATTCGTTGCTCTTGAAGTCAGACAAGCGAACGATCACTTTCTTCGGCCAGAAAGCGGCAGCGATCGTTGCAACGCCTTCTGCAAGCTTACTTTCGAAGAAGTCAACCGGGCTCTTGTAGCCTGCGCTCAAACGTTCAACCGCGTCACGCAACTCACCATCCACATTCGGGTAATCCAAAACCACCTTCGGGTGAATACCGATGTTATTGTTGATGATGAATTCCAAGCGGGCCAAACCCACACCCTTATTCGGGATGGATTGGAATTCAAAGGCCAATTGCGGATTGCCCACGTTCATCATGATCTTGACAGGCACATCCGGCAATGCGCCGCGACGCACTTCTTCAACTTCCACGTCTTGACGGCCTTCGTAGATCTTACCGGTATCGCCTTCAGCGCAGGAGACGGTTACCTCTTCGTCTTCGACCAAGCGTTCCGTTGCATCACCGCAACCGACCACAGCCGGGATGCCTAATTCACGGGCAATAATGGCGGCGTGGCAAGTACGACCACCGCGGTTAGTCACAATAGCGCTCGCACGCTTCATCACCGGTTCCCAGTTCGGGTCGGTCATGTCGGTAACAAGAACGTCACCGGCTTTCACGCGTTCCATTTCGCTTGCGTCAGCCACGATGCGCACCGGACCCATACCGATCTTTTGACCAATGGCGCGACCGGTAACCAACAACTTACCCTTGCTCTTTAAAGTAAAGCGTTGTTGAACGTCAGCGTTGTTTTGGCGGCTCTTAACGGTTTCAGGACGAGCTTGCAAAATGTAGATCTTGCCATCAATACCGTCCTTACCCCATTCGATATCCATCGGACGACCGTAGTGTTTTTCGATGATCGTAGCGAATTTAGCCAATTCGATGACATCGTCGTCGGTAATAGCAAAGTGACGGCGATCCTCGGCGCTCACATCAACCGTACGAACGGAGCGACCGCCCTTGGCACCTTCCGGGTCAAATTCCATCTTGATCAACTTGCTGCCCAAGTTACGACGGATGATCGGGAAGTTACCCTTTTCGAGCATGGGCTTGTGAACATAGAATTCATCGGGGTTCACCGCGCCTTGAACCACCGTTTCACCCAAGCCGTAGCTAGCGGTCACGAAAACAACTTGATCAAAACCACTTTCCGTGTCGAGCGTGAACATCACACCGGCAGCGCCCTTATCGGAGCGGCACATACGTTGCACACCGGCAGAAAGGGCGACTTCAGAATGAGTGAATCCCTTGTGGACACGGTAGCTGATCGCGCGATCGTTATACAACGAAGCGAACACTTCGCGCATACGAGCGAGCACTTGATCAATACCGACCACGTTCAAATAAGTTTCTTGTTGACCGGCAAAAGAAGCGTCCGGCAAGTCTTCTGCGGTTGCCGACGAACGAACAGCCACGCTGATTTCTTCCTGACCGTCTTTAAGCCAATCATAAAATTCACGGATTTCTGCTTCGAGCGCTTGAGGGAAGGGAGCCTTTTCGATCATTTCACGAATTTCAGCACCGGCTTGAGCCAAGGCCTTGACGTCTTCAACGTTAAGATCCTTCAAACGTTCATTAATACGCTCTTCAAGATGATTTTCACTTAAGAACAGGCGGAAAGCTTCAGCAGTCGTGGCGAAACCGTCAGGAACTCGAATCCCGGCGCTTGTCAGTTGGCTCAGTAACTCACCCAAAGAGGCGTTCTTACCACCAACGCGATCGACGTCGGTCATACGCAGTTGGCTAAACGGAAATACATAACGACCTTGCGGCATTTTCTTCCCCCAAAAGAAAGATTGGATTGTTAGAATATCCGAATTGTAGCGACAACCGATCCGTTTCGGTACTTTTTTCTTCAGGATAGAAATGTTCAACACCTTGCAAAACGACAAACCGGTCAAAAAAAGCGGTAAACGTACGGTCTTTATCGTCTCGGACGCCACTGCAATTACGGCTGAAACCTTAGCCCATTCGGTTTTGACTCAGTTCACTGACCTTGAGTACGATCAAATCCGTATGCCCTTCATTGACACACCGGACAAGGCCGCTCTGGCCGCCCAGAAAATCAATGACACTTACATTAAAACCGGTGTTCGCCCCTTGGTCTTCTCGACTTTTGTTGATGTCAACATTCACAAAACGTTTACCGAAAAGTGCCAAGGCTTTCGCATTGAATTTTTCCGCTCCTTCATTAAAGAAATTGAACAAGAGACAGGCTTGAAATCTGCCCACTCCATGGGACGCAGCCATGTCATTAAAGATGAAGAGCGTTATAACCGCCGTATCGAAGCCATTAACTACTCTCTGGCGCACGACGACGGTCAAATGAATAAAGGCCTCAATGAAGCCGACGTCATTCTTGTTGGTGTGAGTCGCTCCGGTAAAACGCCGACGAGTTTGTTCCTTGCCATGCAATTTGGTGTCAAGGCGGCGAACTACCCGCTCATCCCTGAGGACTTTGATCGAGGCGAATTGCCTGAAGTTCTTCATGACAAGCGTGAAAAACTTTTCGGGCTTTCCATTTCGCCGGAGCGTTTGTCTCAAATTCGCAACGAACGTCGCCCGGGCAGTCACTACGCCTCCATTGAAAATTGCCGCCAAGAAGTGGAGGCTGCAGAAAACTTAATGCGTCGCGAAGGCATTAAATGGTTGAATTCAACGAGCCGTTCGATTGAAGAAATCTCGGCCACTATCATGGCAGATCTGAATTTGCATAACGCTCATCGTATTGATTGATGCTGAGACGATACAAGTAGGGGCCGTGCGATACGCTCGGCCCCTATTTTTTGTCATCAGGCTGGCTTCAATTTAGAAAAGTTGTCGCCCCCAAGTCAGGTAACTGACAACAATAAAGGCAACCAACAAAGCCACTTCAGCGACTACAACCGGCTTCAATGTTTTAAAGAAATCACTCTTAAAATAATCAACCGTGATCGTTAAGCAAACATGAGTCGGTGTGATCATTTGACCTGCCACACCGAAAACCATTGCCACGCCGACTAGATCCAAGTCTCCCATGGACAAAGCCGCCACAATAGGCATCACAATCGCGATATGACCTTGGGAAATACCGGTCAACACCCCCACAATAAAGGCGATGCAGCCGATGATGACCGGAACGGGAAGCACGGAATTTTCAAAGGATGAAACAATCTGCGCCAATAGACCGGTGGAATCCAACAATTGGATAAACAAAAGAATGCAAATAATATTCGCAAACATTTTGTAATCAAGCGCACCGACAAACACCTCTTTAATGTTGACGTAACGATTAAAAATCATCAAAACCGGAATCATGGCAAAAACCACAATCGCCATGGCTACAGAGGCATTTAATTCAAAAGCAATCATCAGCACCACATTAACGACCACAGGTGCCAAAGCCAAAATAAAATCCACATTGTGATGATGCGCTTCATCAGCCGACTCCTGCGTTCTTTCACTTTTAACTACCCGAATCGGCCTGACCATCACAATCCAACCCAAAATAAAAGCAAGGATCGTGAGCCACCCTAAGTGAACAATCAGGTCGCCGACTTTGACGCCGGCAATGCCGCACGCGAGAATCATCCCCGGCACAATGGGGCTTGAAAACTCAAAAATGTGTCGAAACCAAAAATTGATCGCCGCTTTATTTTCTTGAGTGATCTCAATGCCTTTACTCGCCTCCTCAACAATCGGAGCGGAAAAACGAGCGCCACCGACTGAGGGTAATAACCCTAAAAAAGCCGGCATCACAGCCAAAGTAAATTTCGGACCGGAAAACATGCGATATAAAGCTTGAACCATACCGGCCAAACAGCCGCTTCTTCGAAGCTCAATTTCCAGACAGATCACCAAGTAAAGAGCAATGATCAAATCATAATTTCTCGGCAATGACACCATTTGCACAACGGCTTGTGTCAACTCGCTAATTTGCGGGCCGGTTGTCAACCAGATGAAAATCCCGGCGACCATAATGGCTATGCCAATGGGAAAACGTTTTCGCAAAAGCACCAAAGTGATCGCCATCGCGATGGCAATAATCAGAAAAATCGACATATCTGAGAATTATCGTTGTAGAAATCGAATGCCTCATCCTACTCGCTGGATGTGCCAACTGTCCAACGTCGCAAAAAAAAAAGAGTCCCGGAAATTAGTTCCGAAACTCAAAAAAGGGATATTTTTTCTTTTCTCGCCTTAAGCGGTCATACCCATAACAAAAACTCTCATAACAAGCAGCGAACCAACGGCTATGATCGGCGGAATACACATAATGACTAATAACGTTCTTCCACCGATGCCAATCGCTCCAAGGCAGCGTCCCATGTAAGCAATTTGACCGCCCATGATAAAGATAGCCGGCGCAATGATCGTCAGATGTACCCCATTGATCGCCCCTTCTTCAAAGAGAGCCACCGCAACACCAACGCCGCCTCCGATCGACATATAGGCAGCCATCAGAGCCATCGCGGATTCTCCTGGCAACCCGAAAATGGCCATCACCGGCTCACAAAGGGTTCCGAAATAGGTTAACAAACCTGACACTGATAACATCCGAATTAAGACAAACGCCATCACCAAGTTCGGCAAAATGGAGTGAGTACCAATCGCCCAACCCTTGCGGGCACCCTCAACGAAAATATCGGTCACCATCGGTTTTTTAGTCATCACTGCACTCATGATCATTCCTTTCAATTCGCTCAATCTTTCACCAAAACGGGAGCACTCACCATTTGAGGCTCTTGAGCCGAAACTTTTCGACTCGCTCTGAGTTGAATCAGCCGCATTAAATTAGCGCCCAACACTTTAGCCGCGAGCAACACCACCAAACCGAAACCAATACTCGTGAGCATCGCCGGTTCACCATTGGCGGCTGTTAATGCAAAAAAGGCTGCACCGGTCGTCACAAAGTTCGTAATCGGCGCGCTTGCCACCATTTGAAATGTGGCGAAATTATTGACTTCAACTTCAGTTAATTCCCCTTCATCTTTGAGTTGTCGGGTCATCGCCGCACCACCGTCGGTCGACTGCAAGCAGGCAATTAAAGCCAAAGCCGCTGAACCCCGTACACCGATTAAGAAACGCATGAGCGGAGTCAAAAGCTGACGAGCGGCACGCAAAGCGCCGTAGTGCTCAAAAATATTGATCATGCCCATCACCAACATCACGCCTGGCAGAATCGACGAAATACCGAACATGAAACCATCCAAGGCACCGGTACCGCCCGCACCGCGAAACGTCCCGGTTGTCGTTGCCAAACCGTCTGTGGTTTCAACCACTCCGGTGACGACACGCCCTGCCTTACCCATCAGTGTCATATAGTCACAAATTCCCCACCAGTGACTGGCTCCTGCACACAGACCGGAGAAAAAGAGAATGGCCAACGCCAACGAGATGTAACATCCAACAGTCACTTTTTCTTGGGATTTATCACAGGTACTCATCTTTTGGTCCTTTCCGAGTTGAGAATCATTGGTTAAAGAAATACCCTCTGAGGCATTAACACTCTTTGAGAGATTTGCTTGAAGAGGATTTTTCATGACACTTTTCCTTAAGCTTTAGTTTTTCTTACAACGACCGATACACTTTTAGAAGGTACCGATACATTTATACCGTTAGCGGTATTTAATCCAGATGGATCAATCGTTTGTTATTAGTAGCGGTAATACCAAACGTAGGCGAAATCGGACAACGGATAGCGACACCATCGTTGTCCGTTACTAAAGCTTGAAAAGTGATCTTTGCGGAGACATGCCGCATTGGAGATAACAGACAAGACCGCCAGCTTACGGGAAACATCCGTAAGTTTTTGAAGGCTAGATAATGATTGACAAACAGTCATCTTTAACTCGGTCTTGTTGTACAAAGGATCGCTCAAAAATCAGTGAAAGATTTTTACTTGAGCGTTAGGGATTATTTTTTTACTTTTTAAGCGTATCGTCAATCAAATTTTTATGAAATTTTTCTGCTCTCTAGGTGTTACTTATTAGCGGTTTTTCCGAATATTAAGCAATTCAATATAGAAAACCGCCGACAGCACCCAGGCTGTCGACGGTTTTTGACGAATGATTGATCAGTCGAAGTTTAATTACTTGCTGAGGCTCTTCACTTCAGCCGACATCGCAACCAATTGCTTGGCAACGTCCAAAGCGCGTTCCAAACCGGTCACGGACAAGCATTCATAAACACCGTGGTAGTTCATGCCGCCGGTGAAAAGGTTCGGCGTGGGCAAGCCACGAGCAGACAAGCGAGCACCGTCCGTACCACCACGAACCGGTTTTTCGTGAATTTCCACGCCGGCGCGACGATAGGCCTCGCGAGCGATGTCGCAGACAGCCGGATGCTTATCAAGGTAGTTCTTCAAGTTGTGGTATTGAACCTTGATGTCAACCGTGACACGGTTGCCCCAGACCTTGTTCATTTCTTCAACGACCTTACGGACATATTCCATACGGTCTTCGAACTTCGTGTTGTCGTGGTCACGAATCAACATACGGAGATCAACACCACGCACGGCGCCAGAAATCGCGAGCGGATGGAAGAAGCCTTCGTAGAGTTCGGTCTTTTCCGGAACTGATTCGGCAGGCAAGCGGCTGATGAAGTCCATAGCCATACGCAAAGCGTTGACCATCTTACCCTTAGCGGAACCCGGGTGAACGTTCAAACCTTCGAAATGAACGTTAACCATGGCGGCGTTAAACGTTTCGGTTTCGAAACCACCCAATTCGTCACCGTCAAAGGTGTAAGCGTATTGAGCACCGAATTCTTCAATATTGAAATTGACCGTACCGCGGCTGATTTCTTCATCAGGGGTGATGGCAAAGCAGAGCTTGGCGTGCGGAATTTCAGGATGTTCGATCGCGTAGCGGGCGGCTTCAACGCAAAGAGCGATACCGGCCTTGTCGTCAGCACCCAAAAGTGTCGTGCCATCGGTCACCACCAACTTTTGACCGGCGTATTTGCCCACTTCCGGGAAGTTGGACAATTGCAACACAATGTCCTTTTCCTTATTGAGAACAATGTCGCCACCTTGATAGTCGATCACGCTCCATTGAGCGGGTGCGCCGCTCGCTTCAGGAGACGTGTCCATGTGAGCGATCAAACCCATGGCGGGGCAATCTTCGTAACCGGGCGTGGCTTCAATGAAGCCCATAACGATGCCGAATTCCGTGACATACACATTCTTGACACCAACGCTTTCGAACTCAGCCTTCAAAAGTTGAGCGTAAGCCTTTTGGGCTTCCGTCGAAGGAGCCGTGGGGCTAGAAGCATCAGACGTCGTGTCATATTGCGTATAGGAAAGGAAGCGCTGCAGAATCGTCGGGAGCTTTTCGAATTCTTCAGCAGTGAAGTTGCCATAGTAGTTATGTTGAAGCATCGGTACACCTATTGACAAAAATGTGTCCGCCACTCGGACACGTTATTAACAAAGTGCGCTTATTGTATTCCGATAATCTAAGTTGAAATACCTAATCGTCACTTTTTTGCTTTTTCTTTGTCCAATGTCATGTTTTTGGCTTTTTTTTAAGAAGCCTAGGGGTATCTACTATATTTTGAGTAAGACTGTTTACCTATAATTTTGCCACGACATTTTGTCTAACGTGTTCCCGGGGTCCACTATATACGCCGGGAATTTTCTCAATTTTTCCCCTTAGGAGAACGACATGACTTGGACTATGTGGGCGGCTTTGATCGTAGTTGTGGGTACGGTCTGGGGCCTTGTCAAGAAGTACGAGACTCGTTTAGTACTCTTGGTGTCTGGTCTTATTATGACGATTTTGTCAATGGACCCGATGGCCGCTTTCCAACAATTCGATAAATCGATGACCAACAATTCGTTGATCATCGTGATCTGCTCATCAATGGGTTTTGCTGCCGTGATGAACTTGACCAAGTGCGACTTGCATTTGGTTTCCCTTTTGACCAAGCCGCTTAATAAGCTCGGTCTTTTGCTGTTGCCTTGCTGCATGATCGTGACCGGTATCACGTCATTGGCTATTTCTTCCTTGTCCGGCATGTGCGCCGCCATCGGTCCGACGATCGTCGCCTTGATGGTTCGCGCCGGTTTCCGTCCGGCCATGGCTGCCGCAACGGTTATTGCTTCGACGCTTCCTTCCTTCTGGTCTCCGGGTTCTTCGCACAACATCTTCGTTGCCAAGTTGGCTGAATGGGATGTGATGCAATTCGTGACCTACACCGGTCTTCGCACGACGATGATTTCTATTTTCTGTATCGTGTGCTTGACGGTGGTCTGCTTCATCTACGGTGACTTCAAGAAAGGCGGTTTCGGTAACGAAAGCGTGAACCAATCCAATGTGGAATTGCCGGAAAACCCGAATCCGCTCTGGGCTTTGGCTCCGCTTCTTCCTGTGATCATTTTGTTCGTGATCGCTTTCTGGTTCCCGAACATCAAGATCAGTGTGGCTACCGCCATGTTGTTCGGCTTCATCTACACGCTCATCGTCACGCGTGCTAACCCGACCGATTTGATCAAGAAGTTCTTCGACGGTATGGGCCGCGGCTACGGTAACGTGTTGGGCTTGATCATTGCCGCCGGTGTGTTCGCTGCTGGTTTGCGTACTTGCGGTGTGATTGACGTCTTCGTTGAATACTTGAAGCACTCCTCTGAAGTTGCCAAGCTCGGTGCTGCTATCGGCCCGATGGTTCTCGGTATTATGACCGGTTCCGGTGACGCCGCTGGCTTCGCCTTCAATGAAGCTGTGACGCCGCACGCTGCTGAATTCGGCATGACGATTCCTGACTTGGGTTACATTGCAATTGTGTCTGCTACGTTAGGTCGTGTGTCTTCTCCGATTGCTGCCGGTGTGATCATTATCTCCGGTATTGCTAACGTCTCCCCGATTGAAGTTATCAAGCGTTCGTTGCCTGTTAACATCGCGGTGATGGTCTTCCTGTACATCATCAGCTGATGAGTTCTTGAAGAACATCTGAAAGACTGACCGCCGACTCCCACAAGTCGGCGGTTTTCTTTTGCAGAACGAATTTGCTAAGCGATACAATGTGTTCGTTTGGTTATTACTTTTTTATCTGCCATGAATTTCTGGATTGTTGCCGGTTTGGCTTTTGTTTTCGGCTATTACTGCGTTTACTCGATGTGGACTGAAAACGTTTGGTTGCACTCATGGGGAACCATCATCACTCGTGCTAAATCAAAAGATATCTCGCTTAAAGAGATGCTGACGTTACTTTTATTTTTCCTTATTCCGATAGCCTCGTTTTTTGTCTATTACTTTTGTGTTTTTCCGCTCTTTTTGGATAATTCTTTGTTGGTGCTTTTAGCCAGTTTGGTCTTTGCGCCGGTCGGTTGGGTGCATCTTGGTTTTTACGCTTTTGGAACCTTTTTCATCAGCTCTTTTGCTTAAACTTTTTATCTGCCATGATTAAAAACTACATCATCGTCGCTGTGTTATTAGTGCTGGGCGCTCTTTTATCGTCGTACGAGCTATCAGTCATATGGTCCGCTCCGGTTGCCTTTTTCACAGGGCTCATGTTGAGCTACCAAACCCAGCTGCCGAAGCTTGCCGTTGATCAAACACTTGAAAAAGCGCAGAGAGACGCCGCCATGCGCAAGCTCTGCGTCCTTTATATTTTGTGCTTCTTCGGTTCCATTTTAATTGTTGCTGCTGGTTATTACGGCTACAAGATGCTCTAATTGAAGAGACTCGATGTGTATTAAAAAGATAACGGACACATGAGTGCCTGACAACACTTCAACTTGTCCTAAAACAGAACATCTTGACTAAAAGGAGTGAAGCGATCGCTAGAAAAGGAAAGAGCTAGAAAGTCATAGAACCCTCTAGCTCTTAATTCTTCGAGACGGGATTAAATAGCCTTAATTTTCAGTCATTCCAGCAATGGATACTTTATTGGGCACATTATCAGATACATTATTTCAAGATTCAAGGAGCATATCGTCTTAGATCATCACTTGATGATTTATCATTGGACGAGTGCCCCAATATAAGCGTCAGCTCGTCTGAGTAATTCTTCACCTCGGACCGCCAATCCTGCAAGCTCGTTTCGCTCACGGGTGCAGGTTTCCATGTCTCGACTGGCACTACGGAACTTTTCGAGCTGGCGCAACCGGTTAGCACTGTCGCTCCGAGCATCGGCAAGATCAGCGTTAAGATTTTTAATTTGTTCTTCATACTGAACCTTCACTTTGTTTTGTGCATCAATGACAGCTTGTGCATGAGCAAGTTTTATTTGCTCAATAGCCAGCTCCCCCTCAGTTTCAGCCTTGCTGTAACCAAGGAGATATGCGCCGATCAGTAGCACAATCGTTATTCCATATTTAATATATGTCATGACAAAAACATTTCGTATTCAGCTTGCCGACGTTTAGTCAGACCCTTACTAGGTTTACCGTTGACAAGATTGAAATCTAAAAACTCAAGCGAAGCGCCTTCGCGGTTTCCTTGATTTAGCTTTAGCAGTAATTTGCTACGGGCCACACGATTGACTCCAACATTAAACGCAAGTGACGTTAGTGCAATAAACTCACCGAGAGAAACCGGCACATTGACATATCTCGCAAGACCGTTCACAGTTTCTTTCACGTCTTCGCAGAGCCAATCCATAGCTTGCTCGTCAGTACATACATCGCCGGGGCACACGTTTTTTGTATGCCCATAGCCAATAGTCCAACGACCGGCTTCACATAAATAGGCTTCATTGCGCTTACCTTCAAAGCCCGCAATAAAGCCAGACGCTTCAGGCAAGGCGCTTTCACCCCAAGAGCCATAGGTTTGCATTGTCATTTCGTGGAATCCTTTTCTGGTTTGTGTAATTTGATAGGTAAAGTCTTAGACGCCCGTTCCTCGAGATATTGATTGATGGCGTAGAGAATGTATCGGAGAACCGGCGGAACAATTCCACCAAGACCAGCTTTCTCAAGATTTTTAATTACTGATCCGAATTCACCAGCGGTATAAGCAACGATAACAACGGATTGAACGAAGTCGATATGAATGAGATCATGCAGCGTCATGTCCAAACCATGCGCAAGCGCAATGATTGAGAACATCACAACTTTACGAATAACACCCCAAAAGAGAGTTTTACCGCACCATGCATGATTTCTGATGGCAGATAGCATCCCGGTGAACATGTCTGCGGTAACGAAAATGGCAAGCCACAGCATTAGCGGAGCGACATCGCCAAACGCAAAACTGAATGCTGCACCGACCGCTCCCCCGATAGCCATCAAAGAACGCTCCGTGCCCGGGCCCAAATAAGTAGAAATTGTGTTTAGCATTTCATAACGAGAAAAGACTTTGAATGTTTTCACTAGTCTCTCTCATCATGAAAAGCACACGCGCACATGAAAGTAAAAAGGGGCACCAACTGGCACCCCATTGAATTTAAGCAGCCAACTCTAGATGTTCGTTTCTCTCAATCAACCCCTCCCTGCGCATCCGCTTATAAAGGACAAACATCCCTTTAGATGTGATATGTGCATAGGGCTTTTCAACCGGATTGCCATTGTTATCCATCCAGTGCGCATAGCGCAAAACCATGTATCCGGATGTGATGACGTGTTGCATCGGCGTGTCAGCATTGGCATAGAGCCAACCATTCTGCCTAATGTAGTCCTTGAATTTACGAGGCGGATAACCAATCACTTTGGCCGCCTTCGTGATCGTCATGGATCCGTTATCGGCAACAATCTGATCGCAGTATTCCACCTTGGGTTTGTCCTGCTCAATCTTTTCTTGCAGTTCCTTGTTGTGATCAATCTGATCCGCCAACTGACGAAGCGCCTCAGAGTAGGAAGGCAAGGCCGGTTGAGCTGTGAGCTTTTGCTTGGCCACCCGTTCGCACTCGATGAAGTATTGGCGAGCCTGCTTCCCCTTCTCGTTTCGTTCAACCATGCAGAGCTCTTTGGCCATCGACAACGAGATATGGTATTCGACAGAGGGGCGACCACCGTATGGAGTTTTCGCCAAATTTGGCGAAAACCTCACATAGTCAACATTCTCAACAAAACCGTATTTTTCGATGCGATCTTTGATCCAGTTTGAGAAGTCCTTGCCAACTTCTAAAAACTCATGGAGTTCGCGAGCATTGACCGTTTGTTGTTCCGAGCCGTCAAATTCGATGGTGTTCAAAGCGATGAGTTCTTGCATGATTAGGCCTCCATAGCAACTTGATTGGCAGCGACAAGGAAACGTGCTCGAGCAGAGCGCAACACTTCTTGCTGATGTTTGAGACCTTCTTCCCATGCCTCAAAGACATCTAACATACTCAATGCCATTTCAGGTTCAGATTGGATTCCTTGAATCAAGTCAGCAGAACTCTTGGAGAGCAAGATCAGACAAAGGCGACGATATTCCCCCATGAGATGAAAATTGTTTTCGCACTGATCAACATCCGCATTCGTGATCAGCGGCGCGAAGTCATGTTCAACAGCGGCGAACAAATCATTGGTAACCGTTTGATTGCCAAACACACAATGATCATTGCAGGCTTGGGGGGGGTAACAATTGTTTGTTGGGTTTGCATAGCGAAACTCCTGTAGATAGTTACTGGAGCCTCGCACCCGTTCCAAAGGGGTGAGCGAGGCGCTGCGGGTTGGAACTACCGCTCTACAGGACACGGCCAGCCGAAGCTGCCCGCAGGCCTCACTCATAAAGACGTGACAACTGCGCGCATAAAAAATCCGCTCAGACAAAGTATGTCAGGCGGCGCGCGCCTGTAGATCCATTCGGGGTTCCAATCCCGATCGCTACCTTTTTCGTAGTGATTCTTGGAGTATATGATTTTAGTCAGATAATGTCAAGATAAGATTGACATTTTATATACCAAACACTAGTATTAGCTCATAGGAAGGGTAGATAGCATTACATCTACTATATGTTGTGGTTGGGTACAAATCTCAACCTATTTTGTTATGCGACTTTGTTGCATTTATCACACGAAAGAATAATGATGAACACTGAATATCAACCGGTTAATAGCCTTCAGGTTGTGGCGTTCATCGTCAAATTCTGTAAGGCTAACAAGATTCCTCTTAACGTTACTAAGTTGCAAAAACTTATGTACTGCTGCTATGGTGTTGTTTTGGCAAAGACGGGCTTACGTCTCACCGATGAGCACCCGGAAGCATGGCAGTATGGTCCTGTTTTCCCTGATGCTTTAAAATGCGTACAGTTCTTTGATATTGAAGGGTTTGAAGATTCCAACTCGAACGATATAGACAATAACCCTACAATCAAGGAATTGATGGAAGCTACGATTAAACATTTCGGTAAATACACGGCGTTAAAACTTTCTAGATGGTCGCATTTACCTGGATCTCCGTGGTTTATGGCTTCTGATGGTGGAGCAACTCTCTTCACCATTCTGTCAGATGACGACATTAAACAGTACTTTCGCACAAAAGTTCTAGCATGAGTGGCGAAGCGGATAACACCTTTAACAAAATTGAAGGCCTTGATTACGAGAATTTGGACCAGAATCTTAAGCCTCCCACCGATGAACAGGAACGAATCAGGGAGGCTCGTCAGTCCTATGGTTTTCGAAATAGTGCTTTCGTTGGTGCTTTGTACCTATGTTTCTTTCTATTCATTGTCTGGCTTATATTGATTTTCAATTGGCCTGAGACTGGGAACAATAAAGAAGTCGGCATTTATTACCTATACGGTCTTAAACTTTCTCTGTGTTCGATAATTCTTATTACGGCAGTTGTATCAACTCTTCGCTTTGCCATTCGCTGCTACGGACATCATCAACCGTCTTCTGCACAAATTGATGCGTCATCAAGTGCTTTCCAACTGGCCGGAAAAACTGTGGAAGAAATCGGAAAAGGAATGCAGTCTGGATCTTCTTAACTCCCTGGCCCCGCCCTGCGGGGCTTTCTTTAATCCTCTTAAACACGGTACACATAAAACCATTAATATATAGGACAAATCTCTCCACAGCGATTGATCATCATGGGTTTTATTAACGTTATATCATCTGGCATCTTTTGGTTCATGCTTATTTTCATCTTCTATGAACCTGCGCTCAGAAAAAAAGACATAAAATTTTTTGCACTCTTAATGACCAGTTTGGCTATCGTTGCTGTATTAACCTCCGGATCATCCGTAACAAAGGGAATATTTGATCTCCTTTTGTTCCCTCTAAGATTACTCGGTGTCTCTCAGTATCTAGAGTATTGATACTGAGAACCTCTTAATCATCAGGCGCCTCACTCATCCTAGGCATACGATGAGGTTTAATTTGCGTCATGTCCCACCACATCTCTTGACCGGTATTTTTTAAAGCCCAGCTCTGTACTCGATCTAAATAGCCAGGGGAAACAAATTCCATAATGTCGTTATAAATAGCTCGATCAAAAACGCCTTTCGTATACCACAAATTGACAAATGGTGTATGACCGCGAATCAATTTCAAAGCCTTTGCGTGTCCACTGTTTTCACGATCATAAAACCCGATATCCTCATCACCAGTCGCTTCGTTGTAGTACGTCTTGGCCACATCGAAGGTATCCAGGACGGTATTGAAAACAGGGCCTGCAAAACGTACAAAATTAGGTGAACCGTAGGCATTCTTACCGTCTAAACCAGCAACAATGACATCACTCAAGAAGCCGGCACCACCTCCTTTAGCCATCGCCTGCATCCAGAAATCTTCGTTATCAAATGACATATCTTGAGGATCGCGACCCGAAGAAAGTGCGGCAAGCTGAACAGAAATTGCACCCGTTAGTGTTGATGCCACAAAAACAGCAGCCGTATATCCCGAAGCAGATGCCATTCCCTCTGTCTGATGAAGTTCCGAAATTCTTTCCAAATGCCGACGCATAAACGACAATGGGAAAGACTTGAAAAGCATAACGCTGCGCCATGCCTCTCCTCTCCACGTGCCGCGCTCAAAGCCGAGATTGGCAGCAGCTCTCGTTCCTAAGTCCGGATTCAAAGAAGCAATTCCAGATTCATCAGTAAGGAACGCAATGTAAGTAGTAACAGCTCGATCAATGTCTCTTTGGGAAATATCTGGATGCTTCAGACGAAACTCTGGGTCATCAAAAGCCTCTCTGATATCTTGCTTTGTCAAAAACTCAATGCCATTTTGTTGGTAGGGTTTAGCGGCTTGCCAAATCTTCCATGTTTTTTCGTCAACCCCCATTCGCTCAAGCGCTCGTTTTTGATAGCCACCGATAGATTCCCATGAAAACTTTGTCAGCTTCGCCATCGTACCCATCATATTGATGGTACTGGCTCGACGAACCCCGTTTGTCCAAGCCTCTAACAAACTGACGCGCATCGTGAAATTAGCGAGTTTTCCTGTCCATCCCTCGCCAACATTAGCCTCGCCCCAGCGCACAATACTGTTAGAAAGTTCATCAGCCATCATACCCGCACGAATAGCCAACTCTTTTGAATCACCTCCCCAAGCCTTAATTAGATTAGCAGTGGCAGTCAAAAACGGTGTTTTGTTCACATGAGCTGACACGAAGTAAGTTGAAACGTCAGACACAGAAGCCAATAGTGTGGATTGAAGTTTCCCGACAACCTCCATATTTCTGGCGCCTTGCCATACTGAGGCCAATAATTCACGGCCAGGCGTAACCCGATTGGCATCACCATTAAGTGTTTTCCACATTGCGTCAACAACCGACAACCCAACTCTTCCAAAGAAGCGCAAACGCCCCTGAACCTTATTTCCCTGATTAACTTCAGCCTGGCCCACACGTTCCAATCCTCTATACATTGCATTTGGATTGGGACCCATTTCTTCTAATAAAGCAATATCTTTTGCCGTCTTTCGCACAGAACGAAGCATGACGTCAAAGTATCCACCATCCCCAAAAGTATCGTGGTATTGCATAAACGAGTCAGCATCTTTAAAGTGCAAGGCCCGGTGCAAGTCACCTCGATTAGCTCTGCCGGAAGCATTCCTCGCTGCCTGGCCCGCTACGGTTGATATGTCCGCGTCAAAGTCTCCGTCCGAAATGATTCTGTCGTAAATTCGACCTAGCATGTCGAAAAAGTCATCATCATTCATCAGATCGCCATTAGCATCTAGATAGCGATTCCTGTCTAATTTGTCTGAAATGAAACTAACCCAAGCAGCCTTATTGACACCATATGTGTTGACTTCGTGAAAGAATTGATTGACAACGGTATTTTTCAATGTGTTGATTGTTTGCCTGACTCGACCCTGCCCTGCCAAAATCTCAGCCGCATGAACCATGCGCTGTAAACTGTGCGTTTGAGGAAAATAATGCTCCAATTTCCCCATGTTGCCACCGGCCGCATTAAAGCGAATTCGAGCATCTTCGCTAACATCTTGAAAGGCTTTGGCAGCTTGCTTAGCTAGCTTCGAGCCCGTATCTTCACCAAAGATTTCTCGTATAACTTTATGAGCCATTGCCGTATCTTCGCGCCAAGCCAAAAAACCTTTTTGAATTCCATTTAATTTATCCAACAGCGCTGTGGAAAATTCATTCTGTACTGCGTGTACTCTACTATCCACGTATTGAAGAATGCCAGCAACTGCTCGCATACCCTTGCGACCAGACTTCCTTTCAAAAGCTAAACGGTTTTCCATTTGCTTTTGCGTGACAACCATCAAGTAGGCACGCTGCTTAATCTTTTCTGCTTCGGCAATACGGGATTGTTGATACAAGTCGGCCGCTGCATCAATTCGTTCTTGTTTTCCCATTGCCATCCATGCGTCAGGATCTTGTCGCCTCACAAGATCCATGGCGGAATGAAAAGATGCCATTATGTCTGAGGCTTCACTCTCAGAGATTTGACGCCCTGTCGCTAAAGAGATACGTTCAATACATTCACGTCTCATACGAACATTTTCATAACTAGCCATTATTAATCCATCCCATTGTTAAGAAATACGCAAGCGACAGCTTCCGGAACACCCTGCTGTGCTTCCCGTCTGATACGTTCAGCTTCTGCCTCTTGTCTCGCCAAGTATTCCGCCGCCGTGATAGAGGTTTCTCCTTCATCAAGCTGAATACGCATTGTCGGAGTTTCGTTGATCGCTTGTAGAGCTTCTCTTTGTATCGAACTCTGTGCGTCTTGCGGCAACTGATTCAAAGATTCACGAACAACATTAGCCTAAGCAATATCCTGAACTTTTTCCGCCGCCCGCTGAACTTCACGTAGAGTATTGACATCCGTTATCTTTTGACCGATACTGTCAATAGATGGTTGTTGCAACACCTCTGGTGTGCTGTTTCCGGGTGAAGGCGCGGGTGGACGCCAGCCCTGTGGTTGGTTTGATTCCAGCGTGAGGGGGCCACGATCGAGAGCCTGTCGATCAAATAGCACCTTTTCTTTAATCGGTTTTTTTGAAAAATAAATGGAACCGATTCTGTAGATTCCCCCTGAGACTTCTTGAAATTCCACTTGCAAGACTGCTCTATCTAATTGATTACCTTCTGCCACTGCCAACGGTCTTAATAATCGCAAACAGTCCGGCTTGGTGCCTTGAGCAATCCATCTCCAATTTTGCGTCACATCCCAAATCGCCTGTTCAACCGATTGATACCCTGCTTGGAGCAACTCCTTTTCATGCTTGCGGATGTGATCCCCTTTTAATGTTCCCTCTTGCAAGCGAACCGGCAACGGCTCTACACCTTCAATCCCTTCTGGTAACATCATTAAATCAGGGTTCCCATCAACGCCTATGACGGCATGCTCAACACCATCATCGCCAACAGAAATGACAACTCTCTCAAAATTAGGTTCCTGAGCGATTCCATTGATTTCACTTTGTGCACGAGACAACAATGTTTCATTTGAGACATTAGGACGACTCTCGAACCTAACCGCGTCTTTTAAATCTTCAACCGGGCGAAACTTACCCTCATCAATTTCAATGCCCGTCAAATCCGAGAAACGACGCATCAAATCAAGACGAGTAGGTTTGACCACCTCTCCAAACAAGTCAACACCTTGTGCTGCATTATCTGCGTTAGTCCTTGCAAAGTCGGCCAAATCGGAAAATACCTGAACAACATTTGCAACACCGCCACCCTCTCGTTCGTTTTTTGCAAAGAATTGCAAAAAGGCATCAGCCTCCGGACTACGCGTAAATGATCTTTGTGCAGCAATATCCGCAATACTGACTTTTTTACCCGAACGCTTAGCCTCTTTAATTTCCGAAAGGACTTCCAACATCGCCTGTCTGAAATCCATTTCCCCCTCAAGTCCTAACACACGAGGAGCCAATTGTCTAAATGCGCCTAACAGTCTAGAAATACCCGTCTTTTCTGTGGTATCCAGCAGCGCCGTCGCATTAGCGTCCCCATAAGCAGCTTGAAAGATTGCTCTATTCAACCGATCGTATGCGGGTTTCGTTGGGATCCCATTGGCATCAATTAGATTGGCTCGTTCTTCTGCAGGCAAAAGAGATAAAAACTCAACGACGCTATCAGGTGTAATGTCTCCATCATCGTCATACCTCAAAGCAGACAAATCCACTCTTTGTGAATCTGTTTGTGCCTGTTCCACCAAACTCAGCTGTTGAGCGCTACTTCGATTAGTAACGTCACCAATGTTCGGGGTGACATCTTTGTCGTCCATGATCCGAACGATAATAGGCTTATCCATTCCCTCATAAACACTCGGATCAATCCCTGGCATGGGATCTTGAGACATCTCGGCACGATAATTGTCTGCCCTTCCCTGTCTATACGCCTCTTGCAACCCCGTTGTTCGAGCATTCCCAGCCACAGCAGTTGGAACCTCATCGGAGCCGTATAGCGGATTCTCCGTTCCATCTATACGGTTAGAAGTCGAAACTGTGTCCGCTTCTACGACTGCATATCTAATCCGATATCGTTTACCATCAGCATCAACAATGAAATCCTCTCGACCAACTTGTACTTCAGGAACATCGCCTGCATAGGCAATAACCGGAGCGCCTTCAGTAAACGAGCGACTAAATCCAAGACGTCCGTAATCAGGATTAGCCGCTATAGACTTCATTTGCGTTACAGAGGCTTTTGAGGAACGATCTCGATTTTGTAATACGTTGCCACTTTTCTTCATAGCGGCGGCCATCTTTTTCTCACTAGCCTCTTTGAGTTCATTAACACGATCTTGAGAAACAGAATCCACTGAGACAACGGGTTTCTGCTTGTTATCAATAGCCGCTTTAACTGACTGTTGAGTTTTGTACCCCGCTGAAACTTGTTGACCATTATTGACGTCTACCGGCAAATTCGCTGTATTTTCAATTTCGGTTGCTCGAACTCTCGCGGCATCTGCTTCAATCGGTCTAACCTGACGACTACTTCTGCCGGTAACGGCCCCTGTTACACCACCAAAGATTGCAGATACTGCTGCGTTGGTTGGGTCAGCCCAATCATATTGTTCGGCAACATCGTCATAGTTTGCCTCTTTAAGAATCATGTTAACCGCTGCCATTTCGTTGGCATTAGTCAACACGTTTACGCCTGCGCCATAAGCTGCATTAACTGCCCTTCTTGCTCCGATACCACCTGGAATCAAAACCCCAATAGTGCCCATAACCCCCTGGACATTTCCAGCCTTATCAGCCGTTTTCTCATCAACGCCTTGCTCTTGCAATCTTTGACTTTCTGATTCAGCGACATTAGCACCAAACAAAGAGGCTGTAGCCAATGTACCTGCGATAGGATTACCAGTTGCCGCACCAACACCAATCCCAACGGGTAGTGCCATGGCAAATTTAGATAAGTCTTTTCCTGCTCCGTAAATGATTTGAGCCGCCGCACCAGTCGTCAAAGGATCTGGCTCAAAGCT
Source organism: uncultured Sutterella sp. (assembly GCA_900546995.1). Taxonomy (GTDB): domain Bacteria; phylum Pseudomonadota; class Gammaproteobacteria; order Burkholderiales; family Burkholderiaceae_F; genus Aphodousia. The sequence continues at coordinate 14,849 of URFF01000004.1, read as the reverse complement.
TTTGGCACGCTGGATATTATCTTGAGCCCAATCGTCCAGTTCTTTCCGATAATCCTCATCCACAAAATCCCAGTCGGCAACCGTACCCTGCACAGCCGCTTTGGTTTCGTACCAAGCACTTGCTGGCGCTCCATAAATTGCCGCCATTGTTCCATCAAACCAATCCGGCGTTTCTGGCTCTGCCCCAGGATAAGCCTCAATGCGAGATTCATTACTATTTTGATTTACAGCACTATGAACAGCCTCGCTAATAGGCTTGGGGCGCTCCCCATACATATTCATTAAAAGCACGGTTAACCCCCAATATCAATAACAAAAGGATTGCCTTGTAAGTCGTAAACAACGCCTGATCCCGAAATTACATAGAACTTATTGTCATCAGGGCTATTGCGCAATTGAGCCGTAGCCAGTTCACGAGCGAATTGTTCACCTGTTAACTTCTGCTTATTGGGTAATTGGACAACATTTTCCTTTTTGTTTTTCAATTTGTTGCTCAGCGTAAAAATGCGCTCTCTAACATTGGCGTCGCTGCGTCCGTTTCTTGTAAAAATTTTTCTTCCTCTAAATTCGTAAACATCACCAATCACTAGCTTTTCTGCCTGCCTAAAAGCTGCTCGCATACTGGAGGTTTTTCCACTAACTAAGATACCGGCTGCCACACCAGTTACGGCATCGGCCACATTGGTGCGCAAATCTGGATCGTCAAATAAACCATTCAGACTCTCAATGTATTCAGGGCGCCCTTGTGTTTTATTAGTTTCAATGTCCTTAACCTTTGACTGTCCTTCTTCTATGGCCTGAGAGCCTGTTAAATAATAAAAGGCTGAATTTTCCGAACCCGCAAAATTATCCAGATCCAAAGTTAAGGCCAGACCATATTTATCTGACATTTGCGCCGCTAACACCTCGCCGGCGTCTCGACCTGTTGCAGCGCCTAACTTCCGAATAAACTCTAACTGTTTAGCTGGCTCTATTTGAGAAATGTACTCAGTTAATTCTTTCTGTTCGTCAGCAGACAAAATCCTTGGATTTTTTAGGTCCCATTGATCTTTCATTTGGCTCAAAGAATCTGAGCGATTCTTCAAGCCTTGGAGTAACTGAGTTTCATTTTTAACATCAATCCTCTCAAAACCGTACATTCCACGATCAATAGCAAATTGAGCTGGATCTTTTTTTCTTTCTCTAACAATCTCATCGGCCGATTTCACGAGTGCTTCATAATTTTTTTGTTGATCGGCTGTGAAATTCGGCGATTTCGGATCCGGCTTAAATGCTTTTAATGCATCAAAAATATCCTGGTCCGGCAATTCACCGAACGTCCAGTAAGCGCTGTTTTGAGCATAATTACTCAAATAAGTGCTGTATTCCTTCTCTCCCTTTACCGGTCCGTACCTTCGAATAAAATCATCCTTCGTGTATTGTTCTTGAGGTTGGCCTAAACGAAGTTTTGCATATTGATTCTTAATACTTGAATCAAATTCACTTTCGGATGCCGAAACAAAAGAGTTTCTGTACTGTCTTGCCTTCAATACAGTAGCCAGACGCTTTTCCTTTGGCATTGCATCAACAGCAGCAATACCTGTTGAAGCAAGCGGGTCATCCATCCAAGCAAGATTTTTTACCCTACCTTTATCATCGTATTGAACTTCTTGTGCCGCCATCATCATGGCAAAGCTATCTTGCGACTGCGCTAACAAAGCATTCGATATTTTTTGTCGTACTTGTGGGCTTAATTCATCACTATGTGTAATGAAATGTGCATAAGCGCCAGTAGCATCATCTTGAGACCAACCTGCATAACGGGCAACCATCAATTCGTCATAGGATTGCTGATTAAGAAGTTTCCTACCTTCTTCCGAAAGGCCCTGATATTGAGCCAATGCTTCATTATCTTGTTGAATAGAAGCCCATGTTTTTGCAATAAACTCTTCGTTTCCGTAGTTATTACCAACGGATTGATTTAACGAAGTCTTGTGACTTAATAGAGATTCTTGGTGATAGGCCTGTGTTTGTCTGGCATTCCACTGCGTAGCCTGACGTATGGCACTTTGGAAACGATCAGCAATACGAGAAGCCACGGCATCACGGGTTGCGGGCTGCAAACCACCAACCAGTTTGTCCAGCTCGGTCTTCATACGTTGCACCGTGGATTGATAGGCAAGCATGGCATTTTGGCCTTGCTTGGCCATGTACCCATTTTCAGGGTCGTACATAATTTGGTCCACAATGGCCATTGCCTTATTATCAGTATCATCGCTTTCGGCCTTGACCGTACGGGCATGATTGATTTTCAAGACTTCTTGAACCGTTTGAGTAGCGTCATTGATTGGCTTAAGAGCCTCGCGCATTACCTCGGGATAATTGAAGCTACTGCGCACCTGCTGCGCCGGAACCATGCCCGAGCCTGAATTATCTCGAACACCAGGAATGTTATTTTGAAAAGTCGGAACCATTGGCATGATTTTTTAACCTGTGAATCGAACGGAAAGATCACGAATCGGAGCCGGGGCTTGTTGCGCAACTCCCGTAGTCAAACCCATTGCGTTGTAAAGCGCATAACTGTTGGCAAGTTGCGATGCGCCCTGAAGCAGCGTTGTGCCGAAATTAAGCCACTTGTTTTGTTTCTGAGCCTCAGACATCAATGCCTGCCCTTCGTAATTGGCGGCTTGCATGCGCATCCCCCACGCTTCACGACGAGCATTGGCTGTTAATTGGTTTGAATCAATTTCCTTGATAATGTCTGTTGACGCTTGAAGTTCTGCCGCGCTGCCTTCACCAACGGCTACACCATTTGCGGCTAAGGCGGCTCGTTGACTCGCTTTCGTTTGACCCGCCTGCATGGTCAGTCGGACTTGATCGTTTTCATTGGATCGCAGGCGACCTTGTGCCTGCCATTCCATCATTTGAGCGTTAAGACGGGCAATGTTGGCTTGTGATTGAGCGATGGCGTTGTTGTGCCTTGTTATGCCCAATGAGCCGAACGCATTGACCAAACTTGAAATGCCCTGGGCATAAAGCGATCCATAAGCAAATTGTTGACCAGAAGTTAGTGCCATGAGAATTCTCCTATACGCGTGGCACTTTATCGCTTGATTTTGTGTACACGCGCATAGGAAACTTGGCAATTAAACCATTTCAACCGTTGTTGTCACGGAAATGATTTTCAGCGGCAAGGGGTAGGATTGCCGTATGCAAATTTGACCGGATGTGCTCCAGGAGGCGATCACCTCAAGACTAACCTCATCGGTGATTGGATCGGGAGGAAGCCCTGCGCTTTCGGTAAAACGAGCCGGATATTCGGTTAATTCATCAAAGGATGGTCCTGCTTGAATTCCGCTTGAGTTAACGATTCTGAAATTCATGGATCGAACGTTTTTTTGATGCCCCGATCCATACGAACCGTCCTGAAGAGCTAATGCAACAGGAAGCGTTTGAGCATCCGCCGTGTACGGGATGCCGACATGAACAATGCTCGCAGGCATGGACAAGGTGATTTTCCCGTTCTGAACCACCTGACGAGGCTCAACAGAACCATCAGCAACAATGGAGACTTCCATCCCCTCAAGCCATGTCAAACCGGATATTTCGCTTTTTGGCTCCCCTTCGTAGGTGCCTGAACTATCCAAATAATCACATTCATTCAGCGTGACATATTGGCGCTCGCTCATTCGTTCAATGTAGATTTTCGGAACACCGGCAATAATGCGCTCAACAACACAGTACAAAATGTCCTCGTCACCTTCAGCCACCACGCAGCAGGAACGGAATTTTCCATTATTTGTTTCAACCGTGCTAAACGCTCCAACCTGTTGCTCCGGAACGTACGTCATCGCTATCAGCATGCCTTGATTATTGACGCACCAAACAATTGGCCAAGGCGCTTTCGCATACGCCATGTCAACAATGTTGTAATTGTCGAATAGATGAGGCGCTCTTAGACATACGTCGGCTGAGATATAGCCACCGGCTTCATAAGAATATCCACACTCCCGCAAATGCCCACCACGAGCCGCAGCGTAGATCATTGTGCTGGAGACCACCAAAGGCTGAACATTATTGGCGCCAACATAAGATTGCGGGCGCACCGACATGGATGATGGCGTGATGGCGTCGCTGTTTAATGGCGACACTCGCCATTCGGCAGATGCTGTCAAAAGCATGAGTTGAGCCAGAGGAACCATATGTTGGATTCGATTCGCTTCCCGTGCTGCCACACGAACAGCAATTCGGTCATCGTCCTGAGTCGGCAATGAATAACTCATGTCGCTCTCAGTGCCACTTTTCGTTGCCCAAAGGTTATTCGGGCGCGTGAAGGTGCCTCCAAACCAACGCCGTTGCTCAAAATACGTCACGGCCCCTGGATAGTCACCGCTCGCTGAGCCTACCTTAACGCTGAAAGTCGCGCCGCTCCCGTTTTCGGAGACCACACGAATTGTTGGATTGGAGTAGTTTTTTCCACCGGACGACACGTAAACGGACGTGATTTTCCCATCCGTGACTGTAGGAACGAGAACAGCACCACTACCGGTACTGTCAGATACCTCCAGTGAAACCGAACCGTCTCCCTGAACCACTTCGCAGTTGCAGTAACAAAAATCAATCGTTTCACTGCCACCACCAAGTTTATAGATCACCGTTCGCCCGACAATCCTAGGATTGGTGTATCCAGAACCTGCGCTCGTTATTTTGAAACCATCGATCCACCAGTTTGCGCCACCCTCGTTTCTCCAAATAATTTCAGCCGTTGCTCCGCTACCGGTACCTCCCAAATCCTGAACGACAGCGGAAAACTTGCTTCGGTCTCCTGTTGCTGAATAGAAATACGGGAGATAGTACGGATCGTAGCCACTATTCGGATCGTAGTAATCCTTTCGCATATAGATGATGTCGGCATGGCCCGTTATTTTTCGGCTTCCGAAATACCCACTCCCCTGATTGGTTACCGTGACCGATTCGATACCCTTGGCTTGGCTAAAAATGTTGTCATAAAGCGGAGGCGTGATTGAGGCATCAGGATCAATGTTTTCGTCTCGGATGCTCGTTCCGCTTGTTTGTCCGATAAAAGCCCAGACACCACCTTGATTGCGGTAAACACGATAAAGACCGGCACCGCTGACTGAGTTCCATGTGATGGTGTTGTAGGCGCCATCACCGTACGGATTACAGTTAACGGAAACTGATGCGCTTCTAACAGACTCTTGCGAACCGTCAGCAAGCAATGCCGTCACAGCATATTCCCGAACATAGTCTTCTTTGTTTGAGACTTCGCTGTTAATGTGTTGGCTCACATTCAAGCCAGTCGGAGCGGACAAACTGGAAGCGAAGTTGATTTCCGCAAGTCGCCAATCTGTTGCCCCGTAACGCGCCAATTCTCGTGGCGCGTAGCTTGGATGAACCAACGTCAAAACGTCAGCCGACTGAACGTAATGAATATCAAAAACGTCATCAATCGAATACGGCGTTGCGACTTCATATGGTTGACCATTGCTGCCCATGAGAGTTTGGCCTTGAGTATGAAAGCGAATGTATTTATTGCCAAACTCCAACACCATCGTTTGATCGGTTGAAAAGCTAAAGGGAATCAATCGTGGCGGCTTATCCTGCTGCTTTGTCGTATTCACATAGGCGAAGCCAGGTCGCATACATATCGGTCCTTGAGGCTCAACCAAAAAGTTTGTGCACTTCGCAAGTCCTGTCTGATATTTCCCATCATCAATACGGGCAAACATGGAAGGCGAAACCTCGCCACCGTTAAATGAGCGCTGATAAACTCTTGCCGTTGCCATTTTCTATACCCACCGTGCACGAAGTTGACTAGGAACATAATCGAAGTGTTGACGCACAGCATTTTGAGCGTCCGCGGTTTTTGCTTTAGACAGTGCCTGTTCATAGGCCTGGCGAAGATTTTGTGCCATCGTAGAGGCTGAGTCTGTTCGTTTCAACGGACCTACTAGGTAAGAAGCCAAAAGCAATACCAACGCTTCTATGAAATACGTGGGAAAAATAGCGGGAGCATCCTTATAGACTGTGTACTGCATAATGGCATCCTCAACATTGGTGAGCAAAATGCGATTGTCGGTCGTCTTGGAATACTGTATTTCGTAGTTTTTTGGCAGCTCTGAGCCAATAGGACACCACGATTCTTCGTCATTGCTGCGAGCTACCCTCGTTACACGCACGCAATCGGAAGGTAAGGCATACGCAAATTTATAGGCATAAAGCGTTTTGTCAAAGTCCGCCAGCTGACTGAGCTTCACGCGAGTTTGCATGAAACTCCAATCGTATTCTTCAAAAATTTTTCTCAATGCCACGGGATAAAACTTTGAGCATTGTCCCGCCTGAACAGACCCATCCGGCGGATTCAATGCTGTCACATTCGCAACATCACCTAACTGTCCCAAAGCAAGATTACAAATATCAACAGCAGTAGCCATATATAAACATGGGGGCGTTTTAAGCCCCCATCCTCCACTATTCAGTCAACGAAGCGATTAGTCAGTCGTCGGTAAAATATCAATGCCGACCTTTTGATATTCCATCGGAAGATCAAACGAATTGGAGATATGAGCTGAAACAGTTCCAGTCACCGTACCGGCAACCGTAGTGGTGACCTTCACGAATTGGCGATGACGGACAGGCATCGGAATAACAAGAATGCCCTTCAAATCTTCGCCAGCAATCTTGCCGGTCGATTGAACCGTTTCATAAGAGCCGCCTTCTGTGTCGCAATCTTGAATGTTGAAGATCACGCTGTTTGTTGCACCTGCACCAGTCCCTGCGGTTTTGCAATTCACAACAACAAACATCGGATCGGTGTAAGAACCCGTATTCGGCTTTTCTTGCCCAAAATCAATGGCGTCTGACGTGATGGCACTAGCCACGGACTTGTTTTCAAAAAGGACTAATTCCAAATCCAACATTTTCAAATTCCCCCTTAATGATTAGGACAAGACCGCTTCCGTGTTCAACAAAACATCAGAGCCGAGCTTATGAACCGGCACGTCGCCAAACTTCAACACTTCACGACCTGCAACCTCACCCATGCTCAAGAAAACATTGTCCTTGTTGGCGATTTGACGGCGAAGCACAGAGCGAAGTGTGTCATTCATGTAGAAAGCCAACTTGCCGGAGCTGTCATCAGGCATCATTTCCAAGGCTTGCGTCATCAAGTCAATCAAGTCAGGAGCGCCTGAAGTGGAGTTCTTTTTGCTGAGCTTCGTGGTATCAATGTTGCTGATACGAGCCACGCACTCCGGATCGTACAAAGCCACACCGATATCCCAACCAAACTCCGTTACCAGAGCTAAGAAATCCTTGCCATTTTTATCAGCAACATATTGTTCACCCATGTTGCGAACTTGCAAGCCTGGGCCTTCACCGCCTTGCGGGTAGAACATATACATACCGTCAGGGCGCCAGTTAACAAGCCAAATTGAGGCCTGCTTGTTTGAAGTTGTACCTCCCGCATTGATAATGCGAGAACCAAATGCCTCACTACTGGGAACGACCAAATTAGCCAAACCCAGACAATCTCGCATTATCAATGCAATCTCGCGCATCCTTCGAGCGATCACCGTAGAAGACAGTTTTCACAGCGGCACGAGCTAACCCACGCATGAAACCTTGATCCTTGCGAAGGCGCCATGCTTCACGATCACCCGGCTTACGTGTATTAAACAAGGAGCTATCAACAACGCTACGGGTACGGATCATGCAAGAGCCGTATCGAGCTTCAGAACCCAAAACTTCTTCAGCTTGCCAACCTTCGTTGTATCCACGCTTCTGGCCTTCCGGATATTTCGTAATGATTTGACCCTTGTCGGAATCGCCGTTATTACCAGCCAAGACAATGCCTTGATCAAAGAACGGCATGTAATCACGAATCGTATTGATTAAAACCTTTCGGCTAACGTCTTTGTCATTTACAAGGCTTTCATAATCAGCCAACGTCAGCGCTTGTCCATCTGCAATCAAACTCATTTGTCACCTCATTTAGCAGCAGATTGATAAAAATCAGTCGGGGACACTTTTCCATCGTGATCGACGGAACCCTTCGGGAAATCAGCTTCCCCAAACGCCCGACCCACACGAGCAAGCAACTTCAAAAGCCCCGGGTGGTTGCCAATCGGCGTTTGCATGAATTCCTGAATATCAGGGTCCATCTTCCCGTCCGCATTGATGCCAAACTTGTCACGCACGCGAGCAATGTCGCTTGCCGCACGCGTCCAGTTTTCACCACCGATTTCCTTGTCAGTCTTGGTCCGTTCTGTCCACTGATCGGAAACCGCTTTGATTTGATCAATCTGACGTTGAGCAAGAACCGGCGCACACTTGTCTAAAAGTAGCTGGGCTTGCTGTTGGCTCAGATTGAGTTCCTTGGCCACGTCCTTGTAAACTCCGATGAATTGATCGTCGTACGCCGTGCCTTCAGGCGCGCTGAAGTCTTCGTACTGTTCGGGAGCACCATTCGGCTCTTGCTTTTTTTCGCCTTCCGCAGGTTTCTTTTCACCGCTTTCAGCTTTCGTTTCATCGGTTTTTTCCTCGGACCCTTCATCCTCAGAGACCTTGGCATCCGTCAACAGGTTTTTTGTCCCTGCGTCTTGGCTGCCTTGATTCACATCGGATGCGGCGGGTGTGGCTTGCCCGTTTTCACCGCCGTCGGCGCCAGCTTCATTTGTCGTTTCGGCTGATACGCTTGTTTCTTGTTCGCTCATAACTTTCCTTCAACATGAGTTGATAAAGTTCAGGATCAATGAGACGCTTCAAATCCAATCCATAGGACCGACGCCCTTCGTTAAATGCCATCGTCAACGCGTTGGTATTGAAGGACACCGTGTCACATTGGGTAAGGTCGAGCATGAAAAACACTAATTCACGCCCGTCTTTGTCCCGCATGACGTTTTTGAGTAGTAAGCGCATGCGTTCTATCGCACGCTGTCGCTCAAACTCTCGATCTTCGCGATATTGATCATTCGCGGATTGGTTAAAAGGATCTCTTTGACTCATGTGGAGATTGTCGAACATGATTTTTTTCACACGCGCACATGACCTAAAAAAGAAGCCCGAGAGACACAAAGCCTCCGGGCAATGAAGGTGCGAGAATAGTTTTTCTCGGCAACTGTTTAAAAAGGTTGCTACTAACCACCAAGGATTTGCTGTGCGCCCTGAATAGCCTGCCCAGCCATGGTTTCCCCTCCGGCGGGGACTCGTCCAAGTTTCGACAAGGCGTCAACCGTTTGAGCGGCCTGCTCACCTTGAACCTGCTGCGCTTGAGCCTGCTGTTGTGCTTGCAGTTGAGCCGATGCCTCGTCATCAGGCACCAGGACAGACGGTGCCACGCTGTAATAATCCGCATATTCATTGACAACCTGGAGCGGATTGATTTTGTTAAGCACTTCGGGTTTGAATTGAGCCACCTGCCCCACCATGCCTAAGAAGTTTGTAAGCGACTGTGCACGAATTGCCCGCTGCGAACGCGCCAACATGGATGTGTACTCAATGCTCAACGTCTGCCCTTGTAATTCCGGCGGCGCAGGAGGAATTTGACTGGCACGCTGTAGGATATTGAAAGCTCGCTCAATTAGGGGCTTGAGAACTTCCTGATTCAAACGAGAAAGCACAGGACCCAACATCATCAGCTTTTCTTCATGACGCTCAGCAACTTCGGTAGCGGTCATGTTGTTTCGTGCGGCACCAGCGAACATCAAGAACATATCTACGTTGAAAGCTTGATTGATTCGCTCTTGAACCTCTGCAATGTTTTGGGCAATCGGCGTGATATTCATATTGACATTCCACGCAGACTGCGCTTGATTATTTGCCCCTGGCATATCAATGTAGGTCTTTCCGCCCGGTAAGAAGTCAATTTCACTGTCCTTAGCCTTTGTCGGCAGAATGATCGGTGGCTCGATCGCATAATCAATCGCATTGCCTTTCTGCAATTCCTGATGATTGAGCTGACGAACATCCCCCAAGGCCACCATTCCCGGCGCCTCTTCAGAGTAAACATCCGAAGCGGAGGCGCCCCAACGTCCTACAACCGCAGGGAATTCGTTATATCCTGACTCTTCCAACACGCCACTGTTCTTTTCGTCATCACCGATTAAAACGACTACAGAGCGCCACGGCATATTGAGGTTATCTTGCTTTCGGGTATCCCGCTCGAATCGAGGCTCGATAGCATGAATCAACCTGAATTTTTGATCATATTGATTCTGATCGTAGAGATTGACAATAGACGATGGCAATTTGCTGCGACCATAGCGCTGCATAAGCTGTCCCACTGTCATAGTGAAACGGCGATAAAGTGTGTCCGGCGCACCTCGGTAGTTGACACCAATGCAGTATTCGCCAACTACCAAAGGGTTACAGTAAAAGCCGTCACGCGGGTCCTCAATGATGACGTTGGCCAAAATGCCCATCGTCCCCACTTCACGCCAGCCATGATGCAGGGCCTGATAAGTGTTGGTACGCTGAAACGCCATTTCGAGAATGCGCTGAACCTGATCGAGCCAAACCTTCACGGCCTGAGACGAATCCAAGTCAGGCTCACCTGTCGTCAATGCAAACCATTGACTGGACGGATCGGTCATCCCAGACATCAAGCCAGCCGACAAAATGTTGGCAGCGCGTGTCGCAGTATTGTTGTAAATACGATTCCAACGACTGCGAGCCGTGTCATTGTGTCCGTTGTTCGTGTCGAGAAACTTACCCGAAGCAGGCGTAATCAATTCGGAAATGGCGAGCCATTGGGGGATATACGGCTCACGTTCCTGTTTCAATTGCGTCCAACGGCGCAGAATCGAATCACGCAAATCCTTGCGGTCCATAGCGTCTTACCCCAATCGGTTGCCCGCACCAAGGTTCAACCGGTCGTTTGACACCCCTCCGGCACCAGTTAGCAATGTCGAGCCACCAGATAGAGCAGAATCCACATTGCCTTGCAAAATGCCACCAACGTCAGCCTGATTGGCATTCTGACGGCGTTGATCCTGACGAGCCTGCTCAGCCACCTTTTTCTGATTGCGCTCGGCTTGCTGCGTTGCCTCACGCTGAGCGCTGGCTTGCTTATTTGCGCTATAGACGCCGGCAGCAGCTCCAGCTACTGCAAAAAGACCAGCAGCTAACATTTCCATCCCCATTTTCTTTTACTCCTTTGACTTCGCCCAATAAACGCGATCCTTCGGCTGAAAGAGCCGTTCAAAGAGCATTGATAATCTGGAACCCTCCGGCGCTGAGAAATACACACCAACAGCGCCTTTTTCCCGAGCGAGTTCTTGTGCTTTGCGGATAATCTTCAGCCCGGCATAGCCCTTCCTATGCGCCCGCTCGATCCATATCGAATCACACCATCCGACAATCTTTGAGTAATGCGTATGCTCCTGAATGATGAGCACGCAAAACCCCATAAGATCAGGCCCGTTAAACGCACCAATGCAGAAACACTTCCCAAGACTTTCCAGCGCCAGATAGAACGCTTTGTTTGGCAAAGCATGGCCTAGGTCAGCGTTTCCGCTTTCCTTGGCATACTCGGCACAGAACTCATCAAAGCCCGGGTATTCAAACAATTGGGTAAACGAGATTTCTTTGATTTCCATGTGCGCATTGTGAATCAGTACACAATTCACACGCGCACAAAAAAAAGCCCCCGGAGGGGCGAGGGTTAGACAGAACCTTGGGACTTGTAGAACTTGATGCTGACATCTACAAAGGAATCACCGTCAATTCGAACCTGTTCGCCTTTCTTTACAATCGCACTGACAGAGAATTTAAGTGATCCGCCTGTTTCAGGAATTACCACAGCATTTTGAAATCTCGAATTAATAGTTGATAGATAACAAATTCCTGTTGTACTTTGCGTAGTAGCAGTTGTCCCATAAACAGTAACAACCCCGTCGCACGGTGCGGTATAGACAGCAAGCTTTGCCCAGCCATCAGATGCATCTCCAGTTACGGGGATTGATACTTCTGTACTAGATGGGTAAGCCGATGCGCTCATTAACTGCCGAGTAGTTGACGTTTTGGCGAAGCTATCGAGCAAGGAGGCGAGCAATGATTTAAGCATGGCACACCTCCTTTGCGGTCAGGCTATTGAGCGCCAACTTTCGGATAAAAGATAATGTTTCCGCCCGGCGTGTCCCCTTCCAAAACAGCAACTGATACGTAAATCTGATCGCCCTTTGAACACGGCACCCAGAATTTAAAAGAACCTCTACTCGTTGCACTCCAAATTTCTGCACCGCTCCCAAAATATCGGTTCTCTGACGAATATTTGATCGTTTGATTTGCGATATGACCACCAGTGATATTCCACAACCATAGTTGAAAATATCCATCCGCCGTAGCCGTAATCGTTCTTTCCCCAACATCCTCTCCCGAGGGAATCGTGGGAGCGTCGTATGCGATTGAACCTGACGAAAGCGGCGTACCAACTCGCAAAAGCAATTTGTTAAGGAGGTCTTTAAGCATATTGCACCTCATTCATAGAAGGCAATAAGCCCTTGATAAACCTTAAGCCCCCCCCCGACCGCTCGATAGAAACGCATCGATAAATCAGTTAATCCGGTGTCGTAATAGAAAGTAATCGTATCCCCTTTATTCACGGGCATCCAATTTGTGAACGAAGTCGCCATCGGTGATATGCTTTTTGGATTAAAATTGCCCGCATTCCACATTTGCTGAGTTTTTCCACCCTCGCTTGCTGAGCCGTTAAAAACAACGTATCCGCTTTCCGGCGCAATAAATTTATTATTAACGGATCCGGCTTCACCGATTGGAACGTCAATCGAACTTAATGATGGCATGGCCTGAGCCGCTATGTACGCCTTCTTTGAGCTGAAAAGCGACTCTCCCCAGTTTCGGAGACTATCAATTAAACTCATTGCAACCCTCCATTTTGTTGATTGTTGCGACTATCGATTTTTTGTTGTGCTTCGTAAGCAATGCAAGACGGAAGCTCAGGGAATGAAACGAACGGGAAGCCCTCAGCTTCTGGCAAGTCTCTCAAAGCCTGACGGTACGTCTTAATCGCTTCTTTTTGCTCGTCAGTCAATGCAGCTCGCTTCGTTTTTGCGACCTGCTGCACTGTGACGTCAGTGAGTTGAATGTACGAATCAGTGTCAGCGATCCGAGCATTGCGCTCTGCTTTCACTTGAGATGTGTACTTTTTGAGGCACTTCGTCTGATCCTGCTCGGGCAAGCTGGCTTCTTCGTACAGACCACCGTCAATCGTCGAGCGATACAAGTCCACTGTCGTCGCTACTGATTGAATAGCGAAGTTATGACCTGCTTTGAGCGTTACGACTTTCACATTAGAGAAAAATCCGTCATTATCAATCGACGTCGGCTTCAAGCTGTCTTCGCCAAGGCTTGGAGTGACAAACACAAAGAGCTGTTTTGCTCCGCCGAGAAAGTCGCCTGTGTCGCTCGTCACAAACATAGGTGCTTCGTCTTTGATCTTGCCGTCAACAATGTCTGACTTACGCACTCGGCCCGTCACTTCAACTGGGCACTGCATTGCGTGTTTAAAAGGCTTAGTGCCCGTGCTACTCGCAACAATCTTTTCTCCGATCGTGACGACTTGCTTCGGGCATTGCGTTTTGTCAGCAGTCGCTTTAGACAAGTACGCTGATTGAACAGCTTCTATATTTTCATAAAACTGCATCTAGTCAGTCTCCTTTTAATTCAAATCTGACCACGGATCTGCGCTCTGAGCAGCGCCCATCGTCTGCACCGAGTTAGCGCTCAGCGACGTGGGTACGGTGCCGCCGTTTTCTTGAATCAACTCAGTGAGCGCTTGAATCACGCCAAGGTTGTCAAGCACTTGAGTTTGAGTATTCTCATCAAGGTTCTGCTCAGAAGTCAGTACTACCTCAGTTGTCTTAACCGCCCCCTTAGCTTGATCTGTAGCAGCCGGCAAGCGGTCCGACAGTATCGTCGAGCCCCCGCTTGATCCAAAGAGGATTTCCCATAGTCTTGGAAAAGCCATCGTCTTTTCTCCTTATGAAACTGTTGTCACGGTTACCGTGATCGGCATATCCACCGGAATGTCGCTTGTGAACGTAATGGCTGTAGCGGATTGCTCAACGTAGTGCTCGCCCTGGAAGCACAAAAGCCCGTTCAAATAAACCTTGATCAAGTCGCTTGCGACCACGTGCTGTGGTACAGCAAACGGTGTGCCTGCGGTTAAAACAGCGTCACGGCTTTCACTAGTCACTGTCTGGATCGCAACCGATCCATCATTACTTGACGTGGACACCGCGCACACTTCAGCGTCTGTCGGCAGATCGAACGTGAACTTAATCGTGGTATCCGAATCCTCCGTGTACTGCTCATCCTTCACACAGAGGATGCCGTTAAAAAACACCTGCAACTCACCCGTGCCCGGCTGATACTGCGGCACATCAAACGCGGTACCTGCGGGATGTGAGCGTATTCACATTAAGTGATCCCGCATCAACTAAAGGGATCGGTTTATACGTTCCGTCCGCGTCCTTGTAGTAAAGCGCCGCTGCCATATCAGCCCTTCAAAATAATCAAGCCACCGTCTCGAAGATTTGCAGGTACGCTGTCGAGATCATCAACCACGCAACTGTCAATGTAGGTCTCCGATACCGTCACTTTCTTTGACGCCGTATCAGCAGAAAGTGTGATGCCATCGCCCGCGCTCAGTTCAATCTGATCGGTTTTGGACGTCGTGTTAATCACCGTATCCCCGACCTTTACAGCAGAAACAGCGTTTTGATTGACCTCTGCGCCCTGTGCGATACCTGTAAGCTTTGTCCGCTCAGTAGGCGTCATCAGGACTTTTGAGGTACCATCGGTAATACTGTCTGCGGTGTCCTCTGACT
>URFF01000003.1 GCA_900546995.1 uncultured Sutterella sp. | reverse complement strand
ATCTTGCATGATTTGCATGTTTGGATTTTGCCCCGGGCTCATAATCCAAACATGCAAATCATGCACACTGAGCACACCGGGGGTTTTAGCGATCACCTCACCCACTTCATCGTAGCGAATGCCTTCGGGAACGGCATCAAGCAACACCGGTGTCGTTTCTTTTAAAACGCCCCAGGCAGCGTGAGCAACCAAGGCGCAGATCAAAAGCGAAAGAATCGGGTCCACAATGGTGGGACCTCCGAAATAAATAACAGCACCCGAAACAATCGCGGCAACCGATCCCAAAAGGTCACCCATCACGTGAACAAGGGCCGCACGGGTATTGACATTTTCCCGATCACGCGAAAGCGTTAACGCCACCCCCACATTGACCACCATACCGATTGCGGCAATAAGCATCACACTTGCGCCGGAGACTTCTGTCGGGTTTGCCAAGCGATCAATCGCTTCATAACAAATCCAACCAATCACCAAGAACATCACCAACGCATTGATAAAGGCCGCAAGCACTTCGATACGGGCGTGCCCGAAAGAGTGGTGGCTGTCCGCCCCTTCTCGGGCCAACCAGTTGGCAACAAGCGCAAACAAAAGACTAGCAGAGTCCGTTGCCATGTGACCGGCATCACCGATCAAGGCAAGCGACCCACTCATTAAACCACCGATCAATTCCACTGCGGAAAAGCCGAGTGTTAAAACTACCGCCAACCCCAAGACACTGGATTTCACCTGACGGGCGGCGTGGTTATAAAGACTATCGCCTTTACCGTGGCTTGAAAGCGCACGGTCTTTGGCGATCACTTCTGGAGAATTTTCGTCTGACATCGTTTTACTTTCTTTAACCTTTCAAGTTGAGCGAAGTCTACGCCGACCGAAAAAGAAAATGCATACCGAGAATCAGTCCCAATTAGCCTAACGACAAAGAACATTCAACTCGGCTTTAAAGGCGACTACCGTATAATTTCAGCCATTATTTATTAATGGGAAATGCCGCTCAAATTCAGTTGGCGGTCTTTTGGGGCAATGAATTCTGTTTACTTTTTAGTACCCGGTCTGCGAGTGCCGGAAAATGTCTGGGATGAAGCGATTCAAGGAGCGGATTTCTCGGCTCTTGCAACCCTTTTTGAAGGCGCTGAGCCTGTTTTAGAACAAAGGCTCGTGCAAACGCCGGTATTGGCAGGCGCCACTCACCTACTCTGGCTTTGGGAAGTGCTATCCAAAACGAAAAGCATGCCAGAGATGGCCGCTTTCGAATGGGAAGCCGATGGGGGCCCCGCCATGGGAACCGAAACGTGGCGACTTTGGAGTGTTCATCTAAAAGAAACGCCGGCAGGTCTTCTCACCGAAGCGCCGCAAGAGGAACTCACCTCTACCGAACGAGATCAACTGCACGATGACATTTTGGCCGCGGCCAGACGGCACGGTTTTCAACTCCAGCAATGGGCTGATCGGTGGTATCTCACCCGTAAAGACGATTGGGCGATAAATGTTCGCCCTTGGTGCGCTCAAAATCACCGTGTTTATTCTGAAAACGCTATTGAAGGTGAAAAGACTGAACGTTTTCATGCCTTAATTAACGATTTTCGAAGCGTGCTGCAATCGCATCCGGTGAATGTCGCCAGAGGTTCGCTCGGGCAAGAAACGGTTGATACCTTCTGGCCTGATGGTGGCTCTCGGCGTCATTTACTGAAAACCTCCACACTGCGTGCGGTAATGAGCGATCACTCCTACGTTTGGGGATGGGCACAAAACGCGGGACTCTTAAATTTCAGAACCGTCCCGGTGGCGGATCATTGGCCCGAGGCCCCCGAAGGCGATTTGGTTGTCGAACTTGACGATTTGTATGAAAGCTATCGCACAGGCGAGTGGAATCAGTGGCGAGAAAAGTTACCGGCCCTTTTTGAAAGAATGGCCGCTTTAGCGCAAGAAGCCAAAAAACGGCGCTGTTCCCGTTTGGTTTTAGTAGCAACGGGTGAAGTGGACTCTCACACCGTCATCGCCCAATCAGAAACCGGTGCCAAAGGGTTTCTTTCAAAATTTAAAAAGAAAAAACCATTGGATGTTCAACCGCTTTTAAAAGAAACTGTCTCGGGAGCCAGTCAATGACCACGTTTATCGAAAGGCCTTTTAGCCCGGCCATTGCTCGACACCTTCAAGAAGAAGGGTTTAGCCCTGCGATGGCTCGTGTTTTAGCTGCCCGAGGCATTGAAAGCGTTGAAGACCTCAAACCCGATTGGCGTGCGATGTTGGCACCGCAAACACTTGCCGGCACCACGGAGGCAGCCAAACTCTTAGCCGATGCGATTGATCAAAATAAAAAGATCATGGTGGTAGCAGACTATGACTGTGACGGCGCTACGGCTTGCGCCGTTGCCATTCGCGGTTTACGAGCCATGGGGGCTAGGGTTGACTACATCGTCCCCGATCGTTTCATTTACGGTTACGGTTTGACGCCGGAAATTGTCGATCTTGCCGCCAAGCACACCCCCGATGTTATCCTCACGGTCGATAACGGAATCGCGAGTATTGAAGGCGTTAAGCGTGCCTCTGAACTAGGGATTCAAGTCATCATTACGGACCATCACCTGGCTGGCCAAACCCTTCCTGCGGCGCAGTGCATTGTCAACCCCAACACACCGGGGTGTGACTTTCCCAGTAAAAACTTGGCTGGCGTCGGTGTGATGTTTTATGTGTTGATGGCCCTTCGCGCGGAACTTCGCGCACGGGGGCGCTTCACGCAACAAACTCAGCCCAAACTCAATGCCTTGGTGGACCTTGTGGCGCTCGGCACTGTTGCCGACGTGGTGAAATTAGACCGCAATAATCGAATTTTGGTAGAGCAAGGGTTAAATCTGATTCGCCGAGGATTAACGCACCCCGGTCTTGCCGCGTTATTTGAAGTCGCAGGTCGCCCCTTGGCACAAGCCAAAGCCCGAGACTTCGGCTTTGTGATCGCTCCTCGGATCAATGCGGCCGGACGTCTTGATTTAATGAATGCCGGCATTGAATGTTTAATTAGCGATGATCCCTCGGCTGCGAGAGACTTCGCTCAAAAACTCGATGAATTTAACCGCGAGCGTCGTGAGTTGGAACTCAACATGCAGTGGGACGCCCGCATGCTATTAAATCGGGAAGATTTCACCGATCGACATACCATCACCCTATTCGAGCCCGGTTGGCATCAAGGTATTGTGGGCCTGGTCGCCAGTCGTGTCAAAGACAGCCGCCATCGACCGACAGTCGCTTTTGCCAATGCGGGTGAAGGTGAACTCAAAGGGTCGGGCCGTTCCATTGAAGGCGTGCATTTGCGCGACATGCTCGATCTGGTGACGAAAAAGGCCCCTGGCATTATTAGGAAGTTCGGCGGACACGCGATGGCAGCGGGCCTGACGATTCAAGCCGACGCCCTTGACGCTTTCACGCAAGCCTTTGAAGACGTTGTCACGGAAAATACCGATCCCGATACCTTTGAGCGACATGTGTTGGTCGACGGAGCTTTGAGTTCGGAAGAAATCAACGAGTCGCTTATTGATGCCATCAATGCCCAAAGTTGGGGACAGGGCTTTTTACCGCCTCTTTTTGCCAATGAATTTAAAGTGCTGCGTCAAACAGCCTTAAAGGGCGGTCATTTGAAGCTTGCCCTGGAAATGCCTGACGGCATGCGTTTTAGTGCGATTTACTTTAGACGAGCCGCCGAGATCCCATCTCGCGCCGTTTTGGCTTATCGCCCTGAAATCAATGAATGGATGGGAAGGCGCAATATTCAGCTTGTCGTTGAGCAACTCCAAAGCGATTGAACAAACTTCGGGCGAATTGAAACAAGTCGTTGAAAAAACGCTTTGTTTTTTGCTGTCAATCCGTTAAAATAATGTGCTTTATTTGTTTCGGAACTCAATATCATGGGTCGTAAGACTTTTGTTGTTGCCAATTGGAAGATGAATGGAAGCTACAAGGCCAACGCCGAGTGGCTCCAGGCTGCTTTGCCCGCTCTCAGAACGACGCAGGCGGTTTGCGACACGGCGGTTTGCGCCCCGAGCGTTTATCTGCCCCAGATGATTGAAGGCTTGTCGACAAGTACGACGATGGTTGGAGCCCAAAACTGCGCTCAATACGAAAAAGGCGCCTATACGGGTGAAGTATCCGCTCAGATGCTTGCCGATATCGGCTGTGACTTGGTAATTCTCGGTCACTCGGAACGACGCACACTTTTCGGTGAAACCGATGAAACGGTGGCCGAAAAAGTCAAACGCGCTTTTGAAAACGGTGTGATGCCGATTGTTTGCGTCGGTGAAACACTTGCCGAGCGTGAAGCGGGACACACCATTGACGTCGTGAGCCGCCAATTAAAGGCTGTCCTGGATGCGGCCGGTATCGCGCCGCTTGTGGCAGGCGCTCTCGCCTATGAACCCGTCTGGGCGATCGGCACCGGTAAAAGTGCTAGCCCCGAAGACGCCCAAGCTGTTCATGCCGCGCTTCGTCAAGTGCTCGCTCAGGTTGATGAGGAAGCCGCTCAGGCCGTTCGAATTCTTTACGGCGGCAGTGTCAAGGCCGGTAACGCCAAAGCGCTTTTCGCCCAAGAAGATATTGATGGCGCATTGGTGGGTGGTGCTTCGCTTAAAGCCCAGGATTTTTTAGCAATCTGTGAATGCGCAGAATGCAACTAGTTTAAAATTTTTAGATATTTATCGTTAAAGGAAGACAAACATGTCGTCTCTTTTGGTCTCGATCGCTATCGTGGTTCAAATCGTCTCCGCGATCGCTGTGATCATTTTGGTTTTGTTGCAGCACGGCAAGGGTGCTGACTTGGGTGCCGCTTTCGGTAGCGGTGCGAGTGGCTCTTTGTTCGGTGCATCCGGTTCGGCTAACTTCCTGTCTCGTTCAACGGCAGTGGCTGCCACGCTCTTTTTCTTGGCAACGATCGCCCTCACGTTGGGCTCCGGTGCTTTCAAAAAAGCCCCGGTTCCGACCACTGGTGTCTTGGGAACGGTAGAACAAACGCAATCTGTTGACGCAGATCAAACAAATACGCAAAATAATACTGTTCCGGGCTCGCAATCTGGTGCCATTCCGCGCTAAAATACGTTCCCTCAGTTCGGCGGAAACCGCTTGAACGAAAAGATTTCGCGGCCGTGGCGAAATTGGTAGACGCACCATCTTGAGGGGGTGGCGGAGCAATCCATATGAGTTCGACTCTCATCGGCCGCACCAAATTCTAAAACTCCGATTGTTTGAAGGCAATCGGAGTTTTTTTTGCAAAATAACATCGCTCGTAACGATCTCTCGTGGATTTTTCGACAAGCTACTAACGGATAGATCTTGAAGCACAAAGGTCGATAGGTTCGTTAATTAACGAACGCACAAAGTGTTCTTCAAAACAATTTTGAGCGAATTTAAGATGGCCCTTAGAACGAGTCTACACTTTGTTCCCAACGGGCTTTTTCCTCGGCTCTTTTGACCCATTTTCGAATCGTACTGGCGGGAATCCCACATTCTTCTGAAAGTTTCGCATAGGGGGTTCCCTCACGATGGCGTTTGGCGACAATGCGTTCTCTTAACGCTAAGTCATAGGCGGTTGTGGTGCGAATCGTAAAGATATTTTCAGGGTGACCACGACGAAACATCCGAAACCAATCTCGCATGGTATGCACGTTGACGTTTAATTCCTGAGAAGCCCGTTTATAGCCATAGCCCAACTTAAAAAGCTCAAACGCTTTTTCCCGAACTTCCACTTCAGGTCGATTAAAACGTGAATACATGTCTTTTAATCCCTTCCGAAAATCGGGCACCCGCCCTTGTTCGAGCGCCCGATCCCCAACGAAAAGCGAACTATTCGCCTTGAGCCGGTTCTTCTTCCTTGCGCACGAGGCTTACCACGTCAATCGCGGAGACATCGGGCAAGTGGACCAACACCAAACGTTGACCTTGGAAAACAAAATTCTTTTGAGCGTTTTCCTTGTCTCCCATCGCTTTCACAAAAGCTTCAATCTGGGTATTGAGCTTGCTGCCGCTTTCGGCATTAAAAGGAATGCTCAGCGTTTGGCCGCCTTTGAGGTAAATGTTCAGTTGTTGAAAGAAAGTTTGAGCCATGGGATTTCTCCTAAAAGTAAAGACCCACCGCCAGCCCAACGCAGACGGTGTTCTGTTGATAAAAAGGGATTGCTATAGACATGATGGGTTTTGCGCACATGACGGCACTCGCCGAGATACGGGCGATGCATTACACCGCCCGTGTCCCGTCAAACCTTACCACTGATACTTGAAGCCCACCATGGCGCCCGAAGATTCGTAATCGTTCGAGCCCGTATGGTGATGACCTTCCACCCAAACGTTGACGTTCGGTGTGAATTGCGCTTCAAAGCCCATGCGAAGTTCTGCAAAGTTCGTCGCGGATTGTTCGCTCGTCACGTCACCGTACTTCGTGGAAACCGTGGTCTTATAGTCGCCGTAGTTGTAAACCCAGTTGGCTTCGGCATAGGCCTGGACAGCCGGTCCAGAGCCCTTCTTGGAAGCAACCTTCGTGCGGGCACCGAGTCTGAAGAGCATACCGTTATCAAACTCGGAGCTGATGGTTTCGCCGGCAGCTGTTGTGTAAGACTCAGGATTACCGAAGTCAGTCCAGTAGGCGCGGATATGCGGTTCAACTCGCCATTCAACCGTGCGGCCGGTTTCGGTCACGCCCTTGGAGAGCAGTTGATCCCAGCCGGCTTCAGCCGTGACGCTTAAACCATCAAGATGGTATTTATCTAAGCCCACTGTGTTATTGAAGCGATTCCAACGCAATTGCAAGCCCGCGAACGGTCCGCTTTGCGCATCGCTTTGAGCGGTCATGTATAAACCGGCGGAGTAACCGCGGAATTCACCTTGAGACTTCTTACCGTTGACATTAGAGGTCAAATCCACCTGACCGTCAGCGAAGCTACCCAACACACCGACTCGAACCGTCGCGTTATCGCTGCGATAAGCGATGAGGTCCGTACCCAAGTGCGTGGTATAGACGTGACCGTCAGAATCCAATTGACCACTGTCGTTAGTGAACTTCGTCCAATCACCGCGTTGAATCATCCAGAAGGACGTACTACGTTCTTCGCCGGTAATCGGATCCACATAAAGCGTTTCACCCACGTGATCGTGTAAGCTCAAGTCAAAGGTTTGAGATTGCATGAAGGCAAGCGATGAACGCATACCGCCGTCAACGTTTTCGACTTCCTCGGTCTTCCATGGATCGTCACCCGGATCTGTCACAGAAGACATCAAGTAGTACTCGTTTTGTTCGGTCGAGTACATGAGGGCGTAGTACAAATCGTCAATCTTGATCGAATCCTTCAACTTCAAGCTTAAGTTATCGGGATCCTCACCTTCGCCAACGGAGACCAAGCCCAAGTAATCGAGCTTACCGCCGGCACTTGCGGTGGCATCGTAATTGACGTCAATGTAGCCTTGGCCGACGATACCGCCCGTGATCGTGACATGGTCAGCCTTCGAGTCGTTGTTACCCGAAATGATGGCGTTCATGTCGAGGATACCGCCGTGAGCATCTGTCGAGGTGATGTAGTCGCCGTTGATGACAAGTTCGTTGCCAATGAAGTCGGCATCCGTCGGGACGTTACCCGCCTCAGTCTTATTGCCCACATAGATGGTGCCGCTATTGGAAACCGTTTCGGCCGTGAAGGTCACGGTCTTGCCTTCGGCTCCTTCAGCGGAGGCCATGCTTTCCGTAATCGAGTTGTAGCCCGTGCGACCGCCGACGTAGAAGCTACCGTTACCTGCAACGGTTAACGAGTCAACCGCACCGAAACCAGCGGCCCAAGCGCCGTCTCTAACGGTCAAATCGGTTGCATAGTGGGTATCCGATCCAGCTTGACCAAAGATCACGCCGCCATCGATAACATCAACAGCGCCGGCACCCAAACTGTTGTCAGACAGTTCAATAACACCCGAGCCGCTCTTAGCGAACGTAATGCCTTCGGTCATTTGCTGCGTGATCGTGAGGTATTTATCTTCCTTCGTTTCATCGTAGTCAAAGCCGAATGTCGCTTGAGCTCCGTCCGTTGTGGTGATCAGAAGATCAGAATCTTCGCCACCGATCGCGTTAATGGACGAGGTTGTAACAGCCGTTCCGTTCGTTAACTCATAGGTTCCGTTAACGAAGCCAGTCGCATTGCCGTTAAGTTCAAAATGACCATCAAAGCGTACTTTTCCGCCCTTGTCATTTTCGTTAGCAGAGACAAATTGACTGTTAACCGCGGTAACGGAATCGCCAGCGGAAACCAACTCGTACACAGCATTTTGTGCGATGGAAACTGTGCCGCGATAAGACTGAGCCTTTTGAGCATTGACTTTCAAAGCGGCCTCATTACTCAACTTGAGGGTACCGTTACCATTCAACGAACCGTCCACCACGGATTGACCGTCGGTTAACTCAAAGACGCTTTGATCTTGAAGTGTCAACGCACCGTTTTGAGCAACAGACAATTGTCCTGCGTGTGTCGATGCTGACTTATTGATGAGCGTAGCACCATTCATCACCGTCACATTAGACGTATTACCGAGAGAGCTTGCTTCACCAACAGTTAACGTCGCAGAATCAGTACCGTTACCAACAATCGTAGCACCCTGGTAGTCATTCGCATTACCCGTTAACGTCAAGTCACCACTCAATAACTGGAAGCCACCGGCACCGGTGATATCGATATCCAACGTGCCTGCATTATCAGCGTCATTGGGCGACATGCCGGCGAGAGCACCGGTAATCGCTAAGCTTTGACCCACATTGACGTCAACACGGTTCAAGCCAAATGAAATACCCAGCTTATCATCCTCAGACCCGAGCTTATACTCGTAGTAACCGGTACCAATGGATTGACCGTTCGCATCGGTGATACCCACCTGGACCTTACCAGCCTCTGGTTTGACCAAATCACCATCTTCATTCGTGAGGATGAGATCAGCACCACCGTATTGTTCGTCCTTAACAATTTGACCGGATTCAATCAAAGCAATAAGTAAGTCACCTTTATCCGCCAAAACGACATCACTCATACTGAGATCAGCTGTCGGCGGCGTGTCAACCACAATCGGATCTTCAACTATCACTTCAACACGAGAACCTGCGAGATTGACTGATCCACCAGCACTCAGTAATGGTGTATCCGACTCTTGAGCGAAGCTCACGGAGTCTTCAAAGGTCAATGTTGCACCATTGTTAACCGTGAAATCACCGTTTAAGTGAGTGTGATTACCGCTGACCGCAGAGCCAACCGTCACAGAAGCATTTTCACTTGTAATAGCTAAGTCAGCGTTTTGCAGTTGAGCCAAATTATTGCCATTCGGTGCCAATGTCACATGACCTTGGTTCACAGTCACTGTTCCGTTAAAGTTTGTTAAGCCATCAACGAGAGTAACTTCACGATCGGCTCTGGAAGCGCTGATCTGGAGGTTACCTGTTCCGGTCACCGTATGATCCCAGGAAACATCGCCTGTATTAGTGAATGTAAATGAACCAATGGCAGAGCCGACAAGATCCAAATGACCAGTACCTAACCGGTTACTGATACTTTGTGCAATAGAGGCTTCAAGCGTAGAACCATCGGCAACCTGGAATGTGCCGCTGAAACCACTGTTGGAGCCAGTTAATTGATAGGTCTGCGATGCAGTTGAACCGAAAATAACCGTTCCGCCAGTTTGGCTTTCAACATTCCTGAAGTTATTAGCAACTTCTCCACCCTGTTCATCATTGATTTCGAGGGTATAGCTTGATCCAACAAAGACGTCACCAGTACCTAAGCCAGCGATGTCATTGACATGACCAGTTGCATCAGAAGTGAATACAAAGCTACCTTCATAACCAGAGTTATTTCCAGTAATCGTTGAGCTACCGGTAATTGTTAACAATGAGTCTTCACCGCCGAGGATTGCACCGTCGCCATATGCTTCAATGCTACCAACCGTCTGTTGATGATTATTCAAATCAACGTAACCGGTGCCGGTGCCAGTGCTGTCAATTCTCAAAGCGGAGGTATTGCCGAAGGCATTGTCTTCAGTGAATTGAATTTGAGCGCCTTCTGTCACCCAAGTTCGACCTGTGTAGTTCGATTGAGCACCGGCCGTCCCGCTACCAAGTTGAAGCGGACGATCACCGGGACGGAACACAATGTTTCCGCTACCCGTTAACTGAGTATCCAGAGTATCCGAGAGCGACGAAGCCGAGACACTCAAGCCGTACCACAGACCGTCGGAACCATACTTATCTACATCACCTTGATAGGTGAGTGCAATAGACTCAATACTGTAGCCAACATAAAGTGCATTACCCAACTTGTCGGAAACATGCGAGTAACCGAAGTCACCGAATTTCCGAATCACATCAGCAACGTGTTCTTGGTTTTGTGATGGATCATCCCCTGTCACAGCCTGCATCAATGATTGTGAACCCGCTGTATCCGCCATCGTGTGAGACAGATGTTCAGACAATTTAACGTTGCTTCCTGCGGCGATTTCAGTATCATCAAGGAAGAACTGACCAATACCGTGAATCAAAACGACCCTGGAGCCGTCGCTATCAGCGGCATTCACAATTTCAGAGCCATCAGGTGTCAAAATATTGGTCGCATTTTGTCGGAAAGCAATATCCACCTTTTCATCGGATCCATTGATATAGAGATTTCCGTGTTTATTCTCATCAAGAGGATTCGTCAAATTAATGTGAGTTGCCAGCGCTTCGCCATCAGCACCTTCGATCGACAACGAACCGAATTCAAGTGTGCCACCATTTAGTGTCAGACTCTTCATGAAGCGGTCTTGAGACTCAATATTATCTGAACCGATATCTAAGACTGCATCACTACCATCAAGCACAACATCCAAGCTACGCAAAACATCGTAACTGGCGTCTGTTAACTCAAACGTACCGCGCTGTAATTCAAACGTACCGGTGAAATATTGTTCTTTAGTTTCGTTGTTCTTATAGCCATACTGTCTTTCGTCAAATTCGAAATAATGATCCGAATTTTCCAGAGCAATTTGTAGTTTGCCATTACCTTCAATTAAGTTATTGAAAGTATGAACATAATGGCCATCCACTAGTTTGCCATCATCATTTGCACTATTGATCGACAATACTGAACCTTGATCCTTGAAGGTAACCTTCCCTTCAGAACCAAAAGCTTCCATATTGCTTAAGGAAACCTTGGCGCTATTTTCAAGGATGACATCTCCTTTGTAGCTGTCATTATCGTTGCTGCCAGGATTGTCACTTGGTTTATAGTTGGACGAGGTCACAACCAAATCAAAGTTTTCACTAGCATTAGACCCTTGAATAATCAGCTGATCACCTGCACCGCCGATGAGCGCACCATCAATTCGATTTGTCGTACCAGTTGACTGCAAGGTAAGCGTTTGAACAGTTGAATCATTTTCACCGCCACCTAAACGCAAAGTTGCACCGGACTCGACGTTAAGCCCCTTAACCGTTTCAGTTCCGTGAATTTCTGCAACGGCACCAGGTTGTGTACTGGAGCTTCCTAACAGGTGTAACAACGAAGTTTGACCCAAAGCACCGTTTTCTCCAGTTAGCAAGGTCGCACCCGCTAGAACTGTTGTTGATCCTTGGTAATCGTTGTCGGCAGTTAGTGAAATGGTGCCACTACTAACTTCTAAGGAACCTGTACCATTAATAACAGCTGATAACGTATTGTCTGCATTATCGTAGCCTTTTAATCGCAAGGTCTTATCTTCGATCAGTGACAAAGACTTCAGGCCATATGCCAGATTTAAACCACTTTTGTTGGTATCTAGGACATAGCTGTACGTTCCCTTGGCAACCTCTTCGCCAGACGTACTATCAGCAATGCCGATAGTTAACTCTTCATTCGTTAGAGATGGTCCTTGCTGAGGGCTGACAACTAAAGTACCTTGCCAATCTTGTCCCTTATTAACTTGACCGAAAATCAAATTAACAAGGGTTGTACCTGTACCGTCTGCCAACAGATCTTGCGATGTAATCGGCTTATTAAGCAGTTCGTTTTGTGCATCTTCAACAAGATCAGGATTAACCAAATCAGAGATATTGATTTGAACCGTCATTTGACCGTTCAAATCCAACTGACCGTTTTCTCCCAAATCAATGTGAGCGGGCGAGTCAACCGTACCGGGCACACCACCTTTTTCAAAGACAATGGTTGAACCACTGTTGAGCGTCAAGTGGTCAATCTTGTCAGATCCGATCAGATCGGAAACCGACAATTTTGTGCCGCCATTGGCCGTGATATGGGCAGAATGCAAGTAAGTTTGATTGTCGTCAAGATCAAAGGAGACGTTACCCAACGCTAACTCACCCTTAACATCGCTACCAGACGATAGTCCAAATTCACCCAATTGGCTCATCGAAAGCGATAGCGAACTATTTCCATCAATACCCAACGAGCCTACGTAATCCTTGAAGGCATCAACCTTTGAGGTCACGATCGAGCCGATGAATTCAATAGCAGCAGAAGCCTCTCCTTTGAAGCTATTGCGCATTTCACCATTTGCACCATCAACCGTTAATGTAACTTGCGGATTGATTGTGACCTGGCCACTACCAAGAGCTCGAGCATTGTTGATTTCGAAATCCCCTGTAAGAGTGATATCGGAATTCAATGCAGTATTCGCCCCCTCAATGAAACCACCACCAATCGTGAGCGAACTTTCTGCGCTAGATTGCAATGCGTCATTACCAAATGCGGCAAGCAGTCCGATCATTTGGTTAAATTGATTAAAGTTAACTTTACTGCCATCGTCCACACGCAATGCTTCTGTATAGCCGAACGCGTGATCCTGTCCAAAAGCGATCTGTGCCGAGTCGGTGACCCAAGTCTTGCCGTGGTAGGTATTGTTACCCGAGAGCGTTAAAACATTATCACCCTGACCGTGGAACACAATATTGCCGTTGGCGCTGCTACCGTCAACGATATTGGCCTGGTAATTATTATTGTCCTGATCATCAGAGACTGTGATATTGAGGCCTTGCCACAAACTATCCGTCGAATAGTTGTCTTGGGTTATTGAATCCGTGTTGAAAAGAAGCCCAACTTGATTTACGGTATAACCAACACTTAGCGCATATTGATCATCTTCGTCTGTGATCGTTGACTTGCCGAATGTCAATCGTTGGTCAAAGGTACGAACAACTTCAGCAACCTGCTGCGGATCATCGAAGCCCTCAAGCTTTTGTGCCAATACCTGTTTAGTTTCAGTTTGATCATTAAGCGTCAACAGTTCATTAGACAATTGACCAATATGGTCGCTAGCCACTACTTGAACACCGTCAATGATCAAACCGCCGATGTTGTGGATCAACGTGATCAAGGCACCATCGGCCGCTGCCAAAAGTTCACCACCATTTTGAGAAATGGTATTGACTTCTCCTTGTTCAATCGTGACTGTCGAACGGTCAGAATCTCCCATTGTTGTCAGACTTAACAGCCCATCGCCGCCTAGGTTCACGTGTAACGAGTGCGTACCTTGATCCGATTCCGCATCGTAGCTCAAAGAGCCAAAAGCCAGAGTTCCACCATTAAATGAGAGTCCTCCCAAGAAACTATCGGTCGTTGAAGACTCTTCATTTAAACCGAGTTGAGCGAAACCTTCTGCACCGAGTTCCAATGTGGCTTCTGCAAGCGCATTACCCTGAACATTACTACTCCAATACAAGTCACCTAAATCAAGCGTGCCTCGATTGAGAGCAAATACCCCGTTGAAACCAGCACTTGCTTGTCCTTCGGAGAACTTGAATTGACTACCAGTTAAGCCTAACGAAACCTCAACCCGTCCTCCATGATGAGCATCAGTACCATCATCACTATCTCCGTTAACAAACACTGCCAATAAATCTGCGTCATCCTCCCGAGTTGAAGTAATCTTTAACAAAGAGTTCTTAGAAATCTGAATTTCATTCTTTGCGTAATAACTTTCACTACCAAAGATGTGATTGGAATCCGCTTCTAAGGTTACCCAAGCCCCATCATCCAACTCTAAGCCGCCATAGAAGTCGGTCTGGGAACCGACGATTGTCAAATCAGCCGGGTAAATATCGTCGACACTACCGTTACCCACAACCCGCAAGTTTCCATTGCCTTCAAGGCGGCCATCAATCCGGCTACCCGCACTTTCATTGGATTGTAAGGTCAAAGTCACATTGGACATTGTCTGATCGGAATCACCATAACCAGAACCGATCACCAGTAATCCGTTGTTGCCATTAACGCCTTTATTAACGTCAATACCACGGACCACATTGTCACCGGTCACATGTGCCTCACCATTGCCTGCAATAATTAACTTACTTGTTGAGGACTCTTCATTACCCAAGGATCCTGCCTGAGCATAAAGTTTTGCATTATCCAGGACGGTCGTTTCACCGGTATAGCTATTCTTGCCAGTAAGCGTTACGACCCGAGATGAGATTTCTAGATTACCGACACCCGTGATATAACCGCTAAAGATATTGTTCGAGTTTGCAAGATCATCGTCTTCTCCGGCCATCACAAGCGTCTTATCTTGAAGAATATCAACGCCTTCCAAGCCGTAAGAAACATTCAAGTTCTTGTCATCTTTAGTGATCGCAACATCATAGATGCCTTCGGCCACTTTCCCGTTCTTTGCTTCATCTTGAGAGGTTTGCGTGATGTCAAAGCGAATGGATCCGTCGTCAGCCACCGCACTACCGTTAACCGTCACATTGCCACCCGTTAACACACCTTCATCATTGACGGTTGCGTCAATGCGGTCGGTTGCCGTTGCCACGGTGATCGTGGTTCCGGAGGCATCATCCTGTGTTAAAAGTGAATCAGCTTTAACACTTTGGTCATTATTAACGGACAAATTGATAATAAAGCCGTCATTTAAATCCAAGACTGCTGAGGTTAACTTAGATAACATTGAGCTATCGTTACCCGGCGCTGCCACACCAGTAAAGGTCAAGCTGCCCATGTTATCCACGGTGATTGTCTTGCCATTTAGCTCGACATTTCCATCGATGACCGCACTGGCATTTTCTCCCAAAGTCAAATGAATACCGGAGTTCTTGATTGCAGTGTAAGTATTAGCGCTACTGTTTGCGTCAAGCGTAATACCCCAGTTCTTCAAAGCGATCGTGCCCTTGAAGTTTTCGATGGAGTCTTCAGTGAAAGTTAATTCACTGTTTTGAGCCACATCCTGCGTACGATCAAGTGACAAAACACCGCTACCAGTTACTGTCTTATTCCAAGTCCAATCACTTTTATCAAATTCTTCCGTTAAGGTCAGTTGAGCTTGACCTAACAAATTCAAGGTTCCGTTTCTTCCTAAGTGAGAGAACACATCACCCGAAGCCTTCACCGTACTATCTTGAGTAACCGTTAAAGTACCGACGAAGGAGCTGTTATCACCAGTCAGTTCCACGCTAGAAGCGTCAGCGATTGAGAGCCCGCCTTCGCCAAACACTTGGTTATTGTAGACAACAGATGAACCATCTTGACCCTTCAGGCCACTTAAAACCAAATTATTGGTTTCATTAATGGTCATCGTGCCATCGCCCAAGGCATCGACATCGTGTAAAACCAGGTTGATTGGTTCTTCATTGCTCTTCCCACTTAAGACGATATCCATGTGGAAGTCATTATTCGCTCCAGAAACCCGACCACCATTCGTCACAGTAAGGGTGCCTGCCTTGTCAACAGCGGCAGAGGTAAGTGATCCTTCTGAATCAATTGCGCCAATCGTTTGATCTGTCAATCCGAAGGACACAGATGAACTTTCACCAACTGACAGCAAAGAGGTATTCCCTAATGCGTTGTTAGCCGACAAAGTTAAAGATGCACCGTCTTTGACCGAGGTCTGACCGTTATAAGTGTTACCTGCGTGACTGAGCACAAGTTCAGTACCCTGACCAGTTACCGTCAGATGACCGGCACTATCCGGCTTCTGTGGGTCAAACTGATCACTAATGACAAGGGCAATTTCACCCGATGTCGAAACCACATATTCACTAACGATTTCAAGCGTCTCACGCGTTAGTGAAGCCACGAAGTCATAGAGCGAATCTGTTTCATCACGCTGAGCGGTGACCTCATCGTCTACAGAACCGCGGATATAAGCGACCGGATCGTTTCCACCTTGGTAAATTGCCTGAGCGTACTGATCCGAAGAAGAGCTGTTGCCCGCCACGCTGACCGTCAGACCGGTAGTGGAATTATTTTGTGCATTTGTCACTAACGTCACGGTATCGGGTGCAGTTATCATTGCTGCCGAACCGTCATCCCCTAACACTCCAGCTAAATTCGTATTAAAACTCAACGTTGCATTTGATGCAGACAACGCACTTCCCTGCAAGTCAATGACACCGCTCGTACCCGGTCCCATTGTTCCGAAATCAACTGTCGTGTCCTTTAACGTCAATCCATTAACGCTGCGATCCGCATTTGTCTGATCAACCTGATTGACTGTGAGCTTCCCGCCTGTCATCGACAACGAAGAAGAATCCAGGACATCACTGCCCTTCACACTAAAGTCGTAATTAACACCGTTAAGCTTAATTTCAAAGCCATTTAAATCTTGTGCACTTTGATCAGCATTAAAGGCGAAAGAGGCATTAGATCCACTAACAGAAACTAATCCTCCTTTTTCACCCTTCAAGACGTTCGTCAATGCTCCAGTAGTCGTTAAATTGGTAATGGAGAGTGACGAATCTTCATTTGCAAAGGTAATAAGACCGCTACCCAACGAAGTATGCCCCGTAAGAGTGAGGCTAGATAACTCTTCATTTGTACCTAAGGTGACAGCCCCTTCATAGTTGTTTTGTGCGTTAGTAACAGTTGTCGTTCCGGATTGAAGGTTCAACGCTCCCGTGCCACTTAACGCACCATCCAATTGATTTTCTGTATCAGTGTTACCTACAACCGTCAAGCTGTCATTAAGAACCATGGTGCCTTGAGAAATTAGGCTTCCGATAACATTAACACCTGCGTTTGTGAAGGTAGCATCTTTATTAACCGTCAAGCGTGAAGTGTGCTTCGTTTCACTACCCAGTGTCATTGCACCAGCGATCAACTGACCATTAACTGTCGTTTCACCTGTGAAATCGTTCCAATCGCCTTCATCTTCGACATCACGTTCAACCAACGTGAGTTTTTGACCGTGTGAGACAGACAAATGACCCACGCCAGTCAGACGAGCAGTCATATCACCCGTTTCTTCAATGGAAAGCGTCTTCAAAAGATCGATTTCTTGCAATGTGTATGAAACGCCAACGGATTTGCCACTCTGATCACCTAAGGCAAGGTCATAACCATATGTTCCGATTGCTACCGTATCACTATCCTGGACAATATCCGACGTGATACCTGTTGCCAGCTTGTCAGTGCCATCAGTAACTCTGAGGTTTACCTTAGCCAAATCGTCAGTTGTAATGCCATTGCCAGTAATCGAAATCAAATTCTGGAATAGATGATTGGCTTGTGCATCCAGTACTTCGTTGTAGGCAATACTCCCGCCATCGCCCTGGTTAACAGAGGCAATTGCGTGTAACGTCCCACCTTCAAGCGTGAGTGAACCCACTTCAAGTTGACCGAGAGTGGATGTCGGCACATTGACACCTAACGTCCCGTCGAAATAGAGGTCGCCACCTTGCATGACAAGACCTTTGACCTTCTGAGCGGTTTCATCGTTCACCACATGAATCAATGAACCACGACCCGCACGAAGGGTTGCATCTATCAAAACACCGGCATTGAGTGCACCAGCCGTTCCGTCATTACCACCCAGTGTTAAGAGGGCATCCGTCAACGCGATCGTACCGAAGATGCTCTGATCAGAGCCTCCAAAATTCAACGCGTTCTTTGAGTTGCCGGCAGAAAGAGCCAGTGTTGCCCCATCTGCAATCATTAAAGCGTTGTCAAGGGTCCAAGTTCCACTACCCGCTAGAGTAGCCTCGCCTTCGCCATTGATTGTCAACTTAGCATCACTGAGTGCCGTTTTCTCCTCGTCCATATTGTTGACGAAGAGATGACCCTGTTTAAGAACCTCAATTTGATCAAAGTCATTTTTGGTATTGGTCAACTGCACATAAGCAGCCTTTTCACCGTCACCCACATAATACTTGCCGGCACCACTTAGGGCATTATCAAGAACACCATAACCAGCTGCCGTACCGAAATTGAGGGTTACAGCTGTTCCTGTACCTGCACTTAATGACAAATCACCCAGTGCATCGGCATTTTGTAATTCAAGTGTAGTATCAGTATTGGCAAGCGACACAGAACCTGTACCTGTATTCGCCGAAGCTATAACGGAATGACCCGCACCAAGCGTCAACGAGCCCCCGTCCATCGTAAAGTGACCGTCCGCACTGACCTGGATTGCTCCGATCGTTTGGCTGGTTGAGCCAAAGTGAGTCGTCCCTGCATCAATATCGAGAACATTTGTATCACCCAGTGCTTCATCTTTGAGCAGAGTGACCGTCGCACCGTTAACATAGGTCGAACCTTTATATGTATTGGGTGTGTTGCCACCAATATCGACGGAACCAGAGTTAAACGTCACATCGCCATTCCCAGTCAACTGAGCAACAATTGAACCAGATTGTCCCTGAGCCTGAGTTGCATCGATAATGTAACCACCTTCCTCATTAGAAAGCAGTTCAATCTGAGAAAGACCCCACGTAACAAAGACGCCCGACTCATCGTTACCAAAAGAGCCGTTGGTGTAAATCAAATCGGCAACATTGTCATCATGTTGAACAACTGTCTGCTTAACTTGATTGGTTGAACCACCATCCAAGGCAAAATGCGTTGAAGCATCACCCGTAAGGTTCTTATAGCCCTCGATCAAATACAACTTTTGACCGGTACCAAAAGCCGATAATCCACTAGCATCACTTAAATCAGTCAGTGCAACTTTAACTAACGTTTGATTGTCTCCAGACAACGTTAAATTGCCACCAACCACAAGCTGTCCAAGATTCGCTGTGACAGTGCTAAGAGAACCAAAATCAAGCGTACCGCCGTTAAGAGTTAAACCACCAACATCACGATCGTCAACATGATCGTCAACACCATTATCTGAGTTAACAATCACGACCGATTGACCGGCTGTACTTAATTGAGCTGAAGAAAGAACATCATCAAGAGCAAGATTGATAGTCCCTTGAATCAGATTCAATGCGCCACTGAGAACTGAATCTTTTTGGTCGCTATCGAAGCGGAAAAGATCTGTCGCATTGGATAGGTTGATATTGAGCGTACCACTGCCAGTTAGCGTATTGGTCAATGTCCGATCACCATTCCCAGTAACCGAGATCAATGTACCCTCACCAGCGGAGATCTCGCCAGTACCAAGGCCAAGTGAAGAATCATTAGCAGAAAGGATTAACGAAGTACCTTGTCCTGATAATTGAACGTCACCTAAATAAGACTGGCTAGCGCTGCCAGCGATAGAAACGGTCAAGTCGGCACCATCCTTCAATTCCAGTGTGCCTTGACCCTTAACAGTCGCCTTACCCGAAAGACTACCAATACCTGTACTCAGCGTTAGCGTGGTTTCATCATTAAAAGCTAATCCACCTTTGACATCCAAACCAAGCACGACGTTATCGCCGGCATTTGTGTAACTGGCTTGATCTTTCACAATGAGAGATGAAGTGTTGCCCAGCCCCTGAGTCAAAGCGGTCAAATGACCTGAGACCGTCGTGGTTCCGGTAAATGTGTTTTGACCCGAAAGCGTTAGGCTATCTGATGAAACAAGTAAGTTGCCATGACCATTTTCTTCATCGGTAATAACAACAGCCAGAGTTCCATCTTCGGTTAGATTCAGTTCTTTTTGATCAAGAATTTCAATTCTTGTCATGTCATAGAGAACACCGAGATCAGTCTTATCCGGACTTGTTGCAAGCTGATAGCCGTAATAAGCGTTTGCAACGGTTCCACTTGTACCCTGATCAATCGATTGGCTAATTTCTTTATTCGAAAGGTCGCTATTACTTAAACCATTCAAAGTCCAATCGGCGACATTAATTTCTCCAGTTACAGCGTCAATCAAAGTCAAGAAGGCATCTTGATTAGCTGCTGCAAGGACAGCCGTATTACTTAAAGGGTCCGTCGCTTGATCATTGGTTATATCAATTTCAATATTAGCCGTCTTTCCTTGATCAACAGATAATGCGCCACCGATCTTTAGAGAGCCAAAGCCTTCATCTGGTCTGATAGAAAGATCACTTTCGAAAGCAATCGAGCCACCGGCGAATGTGAGACTGTCAAACGTATCAACAACACTTCCAGACTCAACGAATAAGCGACCGCCTTCGCCTAGCACATAATCGCTATTCGCTAAATTGTCTGCGTTGTAACCGGATGGCGTTTCTTTTTCAGAAACGGCCATGGTTAAAGTTGATTGAGAGTTACCTGATAGGTAGAACGTCCCTTCAAAAGCTTTTTGCCATAACTTGGTGAAGTTAAACGACCCATTTCTCGCACCCTGAACGTAAACGTCCCCACTACCCAAAATGACATTATCTAAAGCGCTATTTCCGGTTACGGCCAGCTTAAGATCCGCGTCAGAATTGAGCGAAATTTCTCCCGTACCTAACATGTCATCAGCAGTAATCGAAGCGGTTGATTGAGCACTTAACACAGAACCGGCATTAACAGCCCACAACCCACTGAAACCGCTGTTGTTTTGCGTAACACTGATTTCGGAAGAGTTAAGCGTAATCTGACCACTGCCGCTCAAGAGCTTACTTAGCACACCGCTTGTGCTGACACTTTGACCATTAGTACCAATAACAAGGCTGGTTCCATCATTTAAAACAAACGAACCGCTCGTTCCCAGACTTTCTGCATGGGTCATTGTCAATTGATGACCGTTTTGCAAAGTGAGTTGGCCTGAGAAATTACTAGACGTTCCATTAATGGTTGACTCTTGTCCCTGATACTCGTCGGAACCTAAATATAAGTTGCTTTGCCCACTACCACTGATAGAAGCCAAGTTTGCAATATTGAGGCTTCCCAACGTTTGATCTTGATCACCAAACTGAACGGCACCACTATTGACTTGCAACAATGATGTATTACCAAAAGCATTATCAACCGTGGCTGTGACAGAATTCGCCGTTATGAGGGTCTTACCATGATAGGTGCTTCCCTCACCAGATACCGTGATATCACCTTTTTCAAAGTGAATGTTACCTTGAATGACTTCACCCGCATTATCTGTGTAATCAATAATTGCAGCCGTTAAAGTCGAGGCGTCTGCTTCTCCGGTATTATCGGTAGATAAAGTAAGGCCATTTCCGTCAGCATCGGCTAGTTGAATGTTTTCAACTTGATATTCCATGCCAACGGTATTGTCACCCCACAAAATACTACCGTCCCATGCAACGTAAGCAACGACCTTGCCATCCTGCTCAATGGAAGAAGCCGCAAGATTAGCATCAGGCTTAAGGTTCGTATCCAAAGAGCCTTCTGCAAGGCTACCGTAATGAATTAATGTTTGAGAATACCTATCACTATCGTTCTTGAGAACATCAAAATTTTCGTCGATCTTAGCCGAGACAGAGAGCTGCCCTTCCTGCCTTAAATCCAGAACATTCGTATTAATGATTGCATTCGTTGTCGTTCCTGCAGTTGTTAATGTCACTCCAGAAACAGAAAGCGTACCATTATTAAAACTTAGTTCATTAAATTGATAGGGGGTAGCCGAAGCGGCTACATTGACCTCGGTACCGGTACCAATCACAAAATCCTGACTGGTCTTAGCGGTTAAATAATTCGCATCTTCTCCATTGATGTCAAAGATTGAACCAATCAACTCAAGTGTTGTACCCGCTAAATTGTTCGTTGTCTGAGTGAAAGCAACATTGGCTTTACCGTTACTATAGGCACCATCAACACTAAAGATAGCCCCTTGACCACCAGTAATGACATTACCAATCGTAATTTGATTAGAAGCCGTTTCGGTATATAACGAGTTGTTAATCGTAAATGTTGAGCCTGCACCAAGCGTTAACTGACCTTTTCCGCTAATGGAGCCGACAACCTGATCAACTTTTTCGTTAAGAATGACAGTCCCGTCATTGCTGAGTGCTTTCGTTTGACCAAAGGCACTATCTTGAGCCAAGGTAACGGACGCACCATTGCGAACATAAGTTGCACCGGTGTAGCTGTTAGGATCTTGAGAGGATGATCCAACAGTGATATTGCCACCGGCAAAATCGATATTACCCTTGCCAATCACTTGGGCAATCAAATTCCCAGATGCATTAAGCGCTAATCCGTGACCATCTTCCTCGTACAACAAATCAATCACACGGACAGCATATTGAACTAACAATTCATCTTTTTTATCGTCAAACAAGAACTTGCCGTCATCGCGGTACAAATTCGCAACTTTTTCGTTGGTACCATCGTTATTGACATCTTGCAACAGAGTTTCGTGCGAACCTTCAAAGCGTTCGTCCGTGACTAACCCAATAACTTGACCATTTTCATTTGTTTTCCCATCAAAATGGGTGACACCACTCACCAAAGTTAAATCAAAAAGACCACCTGCCAGTAAGTTGGAGCCATTCGTAATGATGCGATCACCCGTTTCTGTTTGATCTGGCGTTGTAAAGACAACGGTCGTCTCATTTCCTTCGTCAGCGCTTACGCTAAGATGCCCGCCAGTTAAGATAAATTGACCCGTTTCATCATCCAAAATACCAAAATCAACCGTACCACCGTTCAATGTTAACCCGTGGATTGTACGGTCTGAACTTCCTTGATTACTTAAGAGCGCTCCTGAACCAACCGTAATATCAAGCTGACTAGCCATTGCGGCATTGGCTTCTTGGTCCAAATTGAAATGCGTGTTCGATAGCAGTAAATCACTACCTCTGGTCAAGTCACTTGAATCAGAAGCAAACGCAAACGCATTCTCATCCGATCCCAAATCGACTTGAATCGTTCCACTTCCACTAAAGAGATTCTTAATAATAGAAGCCGTATTGGTATCGATAACAAACGTTGATTGTGCGTTTCCAAACTCAATCTTCGCCTGACCAAGAGCATCGGCCACGGTGATGGTGGCTACCCCGGCATCGGCTTGACTACCAATAATTAACTTTCCATCGAAATCACTATTGCTACTATTGATAACGAGACCTGTACCATCGACAGCCAAATCTAGCGTGCCATTTCCTTTAAGATGCCCATTAATGACACTTCCCTCGTCAGAGGATTTTTCACTGATGGTTACTACAGAAGTACCTAGGTCAAGAATCGCATTTTCATTAACCGATAAACCACCAACCGTATTGGCTCCCAAATTCTGGAATTGTCCCGAAACAATCAAATTCTTCGTAGACCCCAAAGCCCCTGCTTGAGCTTGTAACGTCGCATTCTGGTTAATAGTGGTTGTACCGGAAAAGTTCTTATTATCACCGCTAAGAAGCACCGACGAGCCAGTATCTCCGCTGATGATCAAATCAGTACTATCCAAACCGGTAAGCACGGCGGATAGCGTTGCCCCCGAAGACGATCCAGTTAAAGTTAGATCCTCCCCATCATGAATATCGACTCGAGTCAGTTCATACGAAACACCGATATTCTTCTGACTATCATCAATGGCTAATTGATAGTCATAATGACCGGTCGCAACCGTATTGTTGCCATCTTTGATATCTTGTAAGGCACTACCTTCATTACCACCATCAAGGCTCAGCTCTTCAAATCCTGTAACACCATTAGCCGTAGTAATGAGTGTTTGAAATGGTGTATTTCCTTGTGTCGTTAGCAATAACGATTGATCTATGCTTCCTGCCAAATCACCATTTGAATCCGGTAACTGAACGTCAAGAAGAGCCCCCTCACCAATCGTCAGACTTTCGACAACCAATTGTGCGAGTTCATTGGTTGTTGTTCCGAAACCGAGTAAACCGTCGAAGGCGATCGTTCCGTTGTTAAGAGTTAGGCCCTTAAATGTATCAACGGCATTATCACCCGTTTCAACGGTTAAACGAGCTCCAGAATTCACAATGAAATTGGCTAAGGCAAGATTGGACGCATTTTTCGCCCCGAGATTGTTACCGACAACGAATTGCAAACCGTCTCCAATCGTCATGGATCCATTAAATTCTGTTACCCAATCCGTTGTGAAATTAAAAGTCTGATTATTACCAGTTCCTAAAACAACTAATTGCCCATTCCCAGAGAATCCATTATCAATAGAGAAATTGCCCCCGGCTTGAGTAAGAGTTAAGCGATCATTTACACCAGCCAGCGTGATGGTACCCGATGTACCTAAAATTGAATCTGCGCTGTTTTCATTTGTTCCATTAACGGTAACAACAGAGTTACCCTCAATCGTCCAATTACCGGTGAAGTTACCATTCTTTCCGGATAATTCAACAGTGCTACCGTTGTTAATGGAGACTAATCCGGAACCCAAAATGGACGTTGCAAAACTTCCACTAACCCCCTTTAAAAGCAGGGAGGTTGTTTGGCCCAACTGAATTTGGGCACTGTCACCTACAGCATTAACGCTATTTAACGTAAGGCTATGGTTAGAACCGGTTAAATCCAAAAGTCCAGTAAATCCGCTATTCTCACTGCTGATAACAGAGGCCTTATTTGCACCGTTTAAAGTAAGCGTTGCACTCCCACTAATACTCGCATCATCAGCTACTTCTAAACGTCCTAGACTCTGAGAATACGATCCGAATTCAACCGCCGCTCCGTCAACCAACAAGTTGGAAGTTTGACCAAATGCCAAATTCTTCCCAGCAGTGACTGTACCTCCGGTTACATGCGTTTCACCTGTATACGTATTACCGTTATTTCCTGCTGCGCCAATGACTATATTTCCACCGTAAAATACAATGTTGCCTTGGTGGCGCGTACCATCGCTATCAACATAATCCGAAATGAGGGCTGTTAACGTTTTTTCAGCAGAATCACCTAATGATGATGCATCCAAAATTAACCCAGTATTCGTATCGGCAAGTTGAATTTCCTGCAAAGTTAAACTGACATCTAAGGTACCGTTACCCTCTTCGACCTTACCACTGTTGCCCCAAACACCCCAAGCAACAACAGGACCATCCGAAGTGTTTCTAATGGCGCTTGCATCTGCTCCGCTGACCTTTAAATCCTCAACATTACCTTGTACATCACCGGTAAAGGATGCAATGGTTTGTTTCACCCCATTATCTGCAGCCAATATATTGTCGGTTCCCTGAAGCTCAACGCCTTCGAGAATGATTTGACTTTGCGAGCCAATATTAATGTCGCCTGTCACCGCCAATTTAGCGGCCGTTGGATCGCCGGCAGAAACAGAACCAATCAGTAAAGAACCACCGTTAAATGTAAAGCTTCCCGTTTGAATAGAGCCAGTTGCATCAGCGTTAAAAATCGCCCCGGCATTCAAAATCACAGAAGTCGAGTCCAACATGTTTGAGAAGTTCTGAGTGTCTGCAACATCGAATGTTAAATTGCTTAACGAAAGGGACCCACTGTAATTGTCAAAGACATTTCCCGCTGTGAAAATCAGCGAATTTTCTGACTTACCAAGATCAATATTCAACAAACCAGTAGTGCCTGTGAATTGATTGGCGATACTGACAGAGTTACTATCCTCAAGAACTAACGAACCATCTAATTTAATTTGACCATTCGCATCGGAATTCCAACCATACACAGTCTGACTGATTCCAGAACCGAGAATTAATGCACCATAAACCTCAAGTTCAGACGTCTTCCCCAATGCGTTGCTTTGAGCCAGAGTAACTGTTGTACCTCCGGTGATAGCCGTTTTTACCGAATAATTATTCTGACTGTTGCTAACGGTAATTTTTCCGCCATCAAACGTAATACCGCCAAGGTTGTTTTCACTAGATAAAAGCGCACTGAGAACCTTTCCGTTCTCATCACCGGTCAACGTCAGGTTCTTACCATTAAGAACATTGATTTGCGTTAATTGAACACCGGCGAAGAGACCATTATCTGACGTTGTTAAAGAGGGATTCAGTAACCAAGTCGTCTCTGCTACAACATCACGAGTGTCATCCGTCCCTTGCGCATACTCACGAATAACCTGTTGTTTTCCATCAACCGACGCTGAGCCATTCACGTTAATTGTGAACTGCTGTTCCACCCCGGACGTAAACTGGTTTGTTTGGATAAAGTTGTTTGAAATAACACCGTTATCTGAATCAAAGTCAATTAAATTGATGTTATCAGCGACTTCAACATCATTAATGTCAAATTGACGACCACTATCAAAAGACAACTCACCATTAACGGCCAATACAGCATCCCCGCCAATGATTAGTGTATCTGCATCGAGATCAGCCCCCTCATTAACGTCTAAACCCGCAACCGTACTGCCTTTACCAAAACTAAAATGGGTTCCTTCATTAAGAACAATGTGACTTTGACCTAACGTTGACTGATTTTTAGACAGATCTAAGGTTGTATTCGTTAAATCTAAAATGCCG
This sequence comes from uncultured Sutterella sp., assembly GCA_900546995.1. Lineage (GTDB taxonomy): Bacteria > Pseudomonadota > Gammaproteobacteria > Burkholderiales > Burkholderiaceae_F > Aphodousia. The sequence goes on along the minus strand of URFF01000003.1, from coordinate 31,139 downwards.
CTAAATGCTTGATTGCCAGTAAATTGAAGTGAATTCTGTCCATTAGTAAGGTCCACGGCAAAGGTGCCACTTCCCCGGATAATATTTGAAATAGTGGCATTGGAACTTTGTGTCAGTGAGTACTTAGCTCCCTCATTCAATATTAAGGTTCCGTTTCCAGATAAACCGGAAGAAGCTTGTTCCACTCCTTTATCTAAAGTAACACTACCTTGATCACCGATAGAAAGCGCACCCTGCCCCTGACCAAACGCTCCACTTTGAGTTAAGACAACGTGGGAGTTGTTAGTGACATCGGTGTCACCGGTATATTGATTACCACCTTGATGACCGATATTGACAGTCAGTCCCTTGGTGTTAACTACCAAATCTCCTGAACCAGTTAGTAGTGCGGTGAAGTCCTGACCCGTTTGAGATCCTTCAGCCGTCTCCAAAGTAAACTCTTGACCGTCTAAGATATTGAGTTTAGTCAGTGTGTACTCAATATTGAACGAATTGTTTTGATCGCCACTACCTGCAACATATTGAAGTTCATCAGAAAATACCCAAGTTGCATCTGCGACATGCTCACCATTTTGAGAAACTGTTGTTTCCTTACCTAACGTTGCATTACCCGTTAAAGCAAGCTTGTGACCATAGAGATTTACTTTTCCCTCAACTTCAATAAGAGCATTACTCAAACCATCGTCAGCATCAAAAAAACTCTTGCCCAGGACAGCTTCGGCCAAACCGTTGTCCTCAGAGAAGTTATCAATGTTAACGGTCGCATCCTGCTGAAGCGTTAAATCTCCCGTTACAAGAAGGCTACCAGTCCCCAATGCAACATTTTCAAAAGACAATGCATTGGAGTTTGGCCCTTCACTTGAGTTATTAATAACCAAATTATGAACAGAACCGCTACCATCAATGAGGAGTTGACCATTTTGGTCTAACTGAAGAGTTGATGTCGTTAAAATCAGATTAGGTGTGTACTGCAGATCACCAACAGAAACTGTTCGATTTTCGTTATAAGCTTGAATTTTTCCATTGTTTAACGAAATTGTTCCGGTGTAATCTGATTGATTATTTGAGAACCAAACCTCATACCCTGCAACGTCTCCACTAAGTTCAATTTCATACTTAGCACCTTCTTCACCCGTGAAACGATTGTCCACGCGAATAGTACCGTCCTCAGTTGAAACGTTTCCTGTTTCTTGTGAGGATTGATCTAACGTCAAAGTAGCCTGAGAACCTAAATCAATTAAGCCCGTCCCGCGAAGACCATGAACTGTTTGGGAATAATCCTGATTTCTGTTTACGCCACCAATATAAACATTGGAAGAACCTTCCACATCTAAATTTGCTGTGTCTCCAAAAGCGGCATCTTTACCAAAATAAATCGTCGTTTTACCCGCAGAAGGAGCACCGTCAGTGGAGTAACCAACATAAGTCCAACCTGTATAGGTATTTTTTTCAGATCCAGCTAAAGTTAAAAAGCCTTCATCACTATTTTCAGCGCTATAACCAAAGGTTATGTTACCACCACCTAGAAGCGTTGCTTTTAAATCATCTGTCCTACTTTCAGAAGCACTAACATTAAGTCCATACCCAACAGTCGACAACAAATTAATTTTTTGAAGCTGGTATTCAATGGCATATTTCCCAAAAGAAAACCCAGCGTTCATGCTGTAGGTGAATTTAGCTTGATCAGCAACACCAATGGTCACTTGATTACCAACCAAGTCTTGTCCATCTTGTCGAAAAACGAGATCGACACCCTCTGCCCCCCAAGAACCTTCAATACCGAAAAGAGGCAAACCTCGACCAGTCTCATCCTGAGCGAAAATATTATTGGTCGTATTGTTGAAAATAGCACTATCAAGATCAAGAACAACTCTTTCGCCAGCACTTGGAAGCTCATTACCACCATACGTTGGCAACTCGGATGTTGTACTACCGCTTCCTAAGTCAAATACATAATCTTGAAGAATGAGATCTTTGGCCCATACCGTCGTCGGTGCCAAAAAAGTAACTGAATGAATAATTGCTCCGGCAACCGCTACCGCAACCGCCTTTAATCTGAATGAGCTCGACGGATGCGATGTTGAAGAATTACTTAAATACCCCCCCGGTTTATAGAGGTATGCTTACGATGACTTTTCGTGATTTCATTGACTGCTTGGAAAACTTGAAGGGCGTCGTTCCAGATCACTTTGTAGATGGTATTCATATACTCACCTTTTAGGAGTTGCCTTGTCGCTAAACTTACGAAAACGGTAAAACGAGCCCAACCCAGCGGCTGTCAGCATTCAAAACCGCTCCGGAGCTCGTAAAGGAAAAATCTTGACTCACTGAAGACCTTCCTTGTTGATTGTTAAAAACAGCGATCAAAGCGTATTGATAACACTTTGACTATAGACTACAAACTCTTAAAAGCTTCGTCAATAAACTTTTGACTCAATTATGGAAACTACCCATTTGATTTCATTGAATTTTTCTTGCCCCTCCCCATTTTTACCTAATAAAATTTCTTAATGATAAAAGTATCAATTTTTCAGTCTAAAAGTGAAAAATCTTTAGAAAATAAAGGGTTAGTCTATTAACTTCAAAATAGTGTCCTCCCCTCCTAATTTTTTAACCCAAAATTTGGCACAAAACTAGCGATTTACCCCTCCTTTTGCATAAAACGATTCATACCTAACTTCGTATTTTAAGTAGCGTTGCTATTTGGATATTTCAATAACAAAAAAGGTCGGATCCCAAAGAACCCGACCCTAAGTCGTAAAACCGTTTTGTGATTACTTCTTAATCGGCAACAAGGCCTTTTGACCTTCGGCACCAACCAACATACAGGCAGCCAAGAAGATCAATTGCGGACCCTTGTAGCTATCCTTATCGATGAAGTATTCGTCCAAGGTGTGATACTTTTCAGAAATACCGCCGGAGCCTAAGCAAGCGGCCGGAATGTTCTTACTGATCGGCGCATTAGCGTCAGTTGCCGACGGACCGTATTGCGTCAATTCAATACCGAGCACCTTTTGAGCGCTTAATGCACATTGAATCACCGGGCAGTCGCCGCCACGAGCACCGGCAGGACGATCACCGATTTGGGTCTTCGTGAGTTTCACCATCTTTTCAGGATCTGTGATACCCCAGCGCTTGTTTTCTTCAGCGACACCGGCATCCAACGCTTCAAAGATTTGAGCTTCAAGCTTCAAGAGCTCATCGTTGGAAATACTACGAATATCGATATCCACTTCGCAGTGCGGCGCAATGGTATTGACCGACGTACCGCCCTTGATCGTACCGATATTGAAGGTCGTATAGGGTTCGGCCGGCGGCGTTAAATGGTCAATCAAGTGACCGGCATGGCACATGGCGTGAATGGCGCTTGGCACTTGACCGAAGTTCACGAAGCTGTGACCGCCCGTACCGTCAATCGAGACACGCCAACGATGGCAACCCACACCACCATTGACGACAACCCCTTCGGAGAAGGAGTCAATCGCGATGTAGCCGTCAACTTGACGATCGCCCTTGACCATAAATTTCGCACCGCGAATATCGCCGTTACCTTCTTCACCGACCGTACCAACAAACAAAATATCGCCCTCGGTCTTGATATCAGCTTCGTTAAAGCAGCGGATTAATTGCAAAAGTGCGCGGCAGCCGCTCGTATTGTCACCGATGCCTGGAGCGTAATACGTATCCCCTTCGCGACGAACGGTCACATCGGTGCCTTCCGGGAACACCGTATCCATGTGAGCGTCAATCACCAAAACCGGACCGTTACCCGTGCCTTTGCGGACACCGACCACGTTACCGATCCCATCAATCGTCACATCAGTAAGACCATATTCTTTCATGCGACGCGCGATTTCCTTAGCACGCGTTTCTTCATGAAATGTCGGGGAAGCCACTTCGCACAATTCAACCTGCTCGGCCATGGCGCGAGCCGCTTCCTCTTTAGCGATTTGCAATCCCTTTTGCACCTTGGCATTTTCAGACAATGCCTTCATGGCTACGACGACGGATTCGTCAACTGCAGGCACTTCGGGATGAAGACTATCAGACATGGGTTTTCTCCTTTCAATAGAAAAACGACACCGATTTTCTTTTAATGTAGCACCGAGCGTCACCCAATGGGGAGATGCCTTTTTGTAAAGATTCTTTTTTCTTTGTCATTAATTCAAAAAGCCGTCTGAAATAATGTTTTGAAAAAAATAAACACCGATAAAATAAAAAGGTTAGCTAACTGAAAGGAGTGTCTTTCCTGGCGCCCCTTCACTTTTCGGAGAACTCCCATGGATCAAACTTTGAAAGCGAAAATTGACGAATTGATTCCGACACTTGCCGCGGTTCGTCGTGACCTTCATAAGCACCCCGAATCCGGTTGGACGGAATTCCGCACCGCCTCAATGGCAATCAAGAAAATGCAATCGTTGGGCTACCAAATCACGATGGGCGCTGACGCCGTTGATCGTGATTCGATGATGGGTGTGCCTTCTGAAGAAGTGCTCAAAAAGCACATGGCTCGCGCTGTGAGTCAAGGTGCCGATCCCGCTTTGGTTGAAAAGATGGCCGGCGGCATGACCGGTTTCTGGGCTGACATGGACTTCGGCGGCGAAGGCCCCTTCCTTGCCGTTCGCTTCGATATGGACTGCAACGACGTCTCCGAATGCGCTGACGCCGATCACCGCCCCAACGTCGAAGGCTTTGCCTCCGTTAACCCCGGTGCCATGCACGCTTGCGGCCACGACGGTCACATGGCGATCGGTTTGGCTTTGGCTGAAGTCGTTGCCTCAATGCGCGACAAATTCCAAGGCAAGATTCGCTTCATCTTCCAACCGGCCGAAGAAGGTGTTCGCGGCGCCACGCCGATGGAACGCGCCGGTGCCGTTAAGGGTGTTGACGAAATCTTCGGTATGCACATTGGTTTCCAAGCCAACAACATCGGCAAGGTGATTTGCGGCACGAAGAACTTCTTGGCAACGACGAAGGCTGACATCACCTTCACGGGTGTGCCCGCTCACGCCGGTAACGCCCCGGAAGAAGGCAAGAATGCCCTTTTGTCTGCCGCAACGGCACTTTTGAATATGCACGCCATTCCCCGCTCCGGTAAGGGCGATACCCGTATCACGGTCGGTAAGTTAAATGGCGGCGAAGGCCGTAACGTCATCCCGCCGAAGGCAACGCTCGTTCTTGAAACCCGCGGTATTACGTCTGCTCTTGACGAATACATGTTCGGTGAAGTCAAGCGCATCGCTAAGGCCGCCGCTGAAATGTGGGGTTGCGGTTACTCGATCGACTTGAAGGGCGGCACGAAGAGCGGTGAGTCTGACCTTGAAGTCGCTAAAGTTGTGGCTGAAGAAGCTCGCGATATGGGCTGCTTTACCGACATCATCGAAGAGCAAAACTTCGGTGCTTCCGAAGACTACTCGCACTTCATGAGCACGGTGCAAGCCGCCGGTGGCAAGGGCACCTACGTTCAAGTGGGTTCCACGCTTCGCGCCGGTCACCACAACAGCCACTTCGACTTTGACGAACAATCGCTTGCCAACGCGCTCGAATTGATGAGCCGTTGTGTCTATCGCACGCTCGCCAAATAATCCGTTGAGTTTCTAGCTCTGGATCGGGCCGGCAATTTGCCGGCCCTTGTCTTTTTTCCACTTCCAATTTTTTAAGCACGAAGTCGTTCGTTTGTCAGATCGCTTGGCAAAATCACCTACCAAAATGTTGCGAACGAAAGCTACTTGGAGTACCTTGAAGTTCAATTGTCAGTAAAGGAAGTCCTATGCCCCAGTATCTGCTTGCCATGGCCATTTTCGGGACAATTGGTCTTTTTGTTCGCTATATCGAGTTACCTTCTTCACTTATCGCGTTTTGTCGCGGTATCACCGGCACGGTCTTTCTTTTATTGGTTCTAGCGCTATTAAAGAAAAAACTGAATCGTCAAGCATTGGTTGAAAACGCCAAACTACTCATCATCTCAGGTGCCGCTCTGGGATTTAACTGGATTTTTCTTTTTGAGGCTTATCGCCTCACCAGCATTGCGAGCGCCACGCTGACTTATTACATGGCGCCCGTCATTGTCATCGCCCTATCGCCCTTCATTCTGAAAGAACGTGTCACGGCTTTTCAGTGGTTGTGCGTGGGGATTGCCTTGTTAGGGATGAGCTTTATTGCCGGCATTTGGGAGGGTTCCGTCTCCACGGGCTTTAAAGGCATTGTGATGGCCTTTATTGCCGCCTGTTTTTACTCAGGCATCGTCATCAGCAATAAATTTATGAAAAACCTGGGACCTTACGATTCCTCAATTGCCCAATTGGCGATTTCGGCTTTGGTATTGATCCCTTACTTGTGTCTAACGATTACCCCATCGGCGCTTCACGTTGACACAACGACGGTTTTATTAACCCTGACCGTGGGCGTCGTTCACACCGGTGTCGCCTATTGGCTTTATTTCTCGGCGCTTCCCACTTTAAGTGCCTCACGCATTGCGATATTTGCTTACATCGATCCGGCCATTGCCATTGTCTGTTCTGTATTTATTCTGAAGGAACCGATTTCAGGGTTGGGCATGGTAGGAGCGGTCCTCATTTTAGGTGCAACACTAGTATCGGAAATGGTTGGAATGAGGCAAAAAGCACGTTAAACCTTTTTCAATCCGCCGACGATGTAAAGCGAAACAGCGACCAAAATACAAGCCAGCGCTAAGCTTTCGGCCGTTGTCACGGCTTCCTGAAAAACAAAGATGCCCAGAAAGAAGGTAATCACAGGACTTAAAAACTGAATGATGCCCAACACCGTCATGGGCAACTTCTGCGCAGCAAGCGAAAACAAAATCATCGGCACTGACGTCACAATGCCGGTACCGAGTAAATACCAACTTAAGCCTGTTTGAAAACCGTCTTCAAAACGGCCCCAATACAGACCTTGAGCGCCATATAGCAAAAAAAGAAAAGCCGGGAAAAACATCAGCAGATGCTCAATGGCGACACTTTTCATCGGGTCAATCACGATCATTTTTTTAAGAGCCCCGTAGGTTGCCCAGGTCACTGAAACACTCAGGGCATACCAGGGAAACCGATCCAATCCTCCGATTAAAACCGCGACACCCAACACGGCAAATGCGATGGCAATTTTGCGCAAGCGAGACACTTTTTCAGCGAAAAACACCAAACCGATTGTCATGGTGGCAATCGGGGTTAAAAAGGTTCCGAGACTGAGTTCAACTACGTGGCCGGTATTAACCCCCATGATATTGATGAGCCAATTGGCCGAGGCAAAAAGAGTCGCAAGTAACAAAATCCAAGCCCTGGTGGCAACAGGTGCCTTGAGCATGTCTTTAATGAGAAGAAGCGTTTTTCCGATTTGTCGCTGAAAAAACAAAATTCCGATGATGAAAACAAACGACCAAACAATACGATGCGCCAAAATTTCGACGGAAGAGGCCTGCGCCATGAGCCGCCAATAAAGCGCGATCAAGCCCCAAATACTATAAGAGGCCAACGCCGCAAAAAGACCGATTTTCGTTGAATCTTTCGTCATCGCAACACTTTCAGAAATCTAGCCAAAAGGATCAGGTTAACGAGTGTACTCCACCATTGGTTCAGACTACAATCAAAAAGTCACAAAACCACTGGGAGGGTTCACACTATGTTCAAATCAGTTACCACGCTCTGTATCCTCGGTGCTTTTTCTTCGGCTCTATGGGCCCTGGAGCCCGTTGCCCCGCAACCGGCCACGCCGCTTACGTTCGAAAACCCCGCCTACCACAAGGTCGTTCCTTCTGAAGCTCGTGAAATGATGAAAGAAGGTGTAGTGGTCATCGACGTTCGGATGCCGGTTGAGCGAATCACAGAAGGCTTTATCGCAGGATCAGTCAATGTTCCGCTTCCCTATCTGAAACCGGGTGCTATGCTCACCGCGCAACCTGATGTTAATCAACCCGTGCTCGTTCATTGCCGAAGCGGTGTGCGTGCTGAAGCGGCTTCCAAAATTTTAATCCAGACCGGGTATAAACAGGTCTACAACATGTACGGCATCCTTCAATGGCCGTATGGTTTGGTTAACGGCAAAAAGGCTCAATAATCGTTCTATTAGGAAAAGTCCCCTATGTTTAAACACCTCGCAACACTTGCCTTCTCACTGGGGATGGCTTTCAATGCAGCCCAAGCTTGCACCGGCATTTCGCTCGAAAGCGCCGACCAATCTCAAATTGTCGCCAGAACCATTGAGTGGGGCGCCTCGGTTTTAAAAACGGATATCGTTTTAATGCCTCGAAATTATTCCGTGCAAACTCAAACGGCTGAAGGTCCCGGGTTGCATTACCAAACCCGCTTCGGTTTCGTGGGATTAAGTATTGAAAGTGAAAATTTCATTGTTGAGGGATTAAACGAGAAGGGGCTTTCTGCCGGACTCTTTTTCTTTCCCAAATACGGTCGCTATCCCACTTACGACAAAACACAAGCGTCAAAAACAATCGGTGACATGCAATTTGTGGCCTATGTCCTCGGTCAATTCGATTCTGTTGAGGCTGCCCGCAAGGGCATTGCCAACCTTCGCATCGCTGAAACCATCAAGGGAGCCGGGACGGTGCATTTCCGAATAGCGGATGCAACGGGCGAGCAAATCGCCGTGGAAATCATTGATGGGAAAATGCAGATCATTGACAATCCTCTCGGCGTATTGACGAATTCTCCTGATCTGGGGTGGCACTTAACCAACCTCAACCAATACATGAATTGGCAAACCGGAGCTATTGCCGATCGCACTTTTGGTCCGCTAAACCTCAGTCAATTCGGGATGGGGACGGGTCTATACGGCATTCCCGGTGACATTTCGCCGGCATCACGCTTTGTGCGGGCTGCCATCATGCAGGAAACCGCCCCAAAGTTACCAAGCGCGAAAGAAGCTGTGCTTTACAGTTTCTCGATTTTAAATACCTTTGACATCCCGATTGGGCTCGAAATGAACGAAGGACATCACGAAAGTCCGCTCATTTCAGCCACACAATGGACGAGTTCCACGGACATGACGCATCGCAAACTCTATTATCGAAGCGCGGTCAATGCACAAATTCGCATGATCGACCTCGCCAATATTGATTTCAATCGAGTGCGCTATGGCGTTCAACCACTTGAAACCGTCACCGAGGAACCGATATTGACTTTGACACTTCAACAAGGACAAGGTCAAAAAGATTAGCTCAAAAAGCAAGGGTTATTCCCATTTCTAAGCAAAACACCTTAGTTCAAAAAGTCTCTTTCAGGGAAAGTATGAAGGCGTGGAAATAGGGCTTTCAGTACAATTGGGCCCAAACCATTCTTATTAACTACTTTCCCGGGGGATTGTTATGACTCTACTGAACTGGCTTGCCGTGGTAGTCGTTATTTTGACGATTGCGGCATTGATCAAGCGTTATGAAACGCGCTTGGTTTTGTTTACGGCCGGCCTTATTTTGTGCTTGATGTCATTGCAACCGATGGATGCCTTTAACGGCTTTGCAAAATCCATGACCAATAGCGGTTTGATCATGGGTATTTGCGCCTCCATGGGTTTTGCATATGTCTCTTCTTACACCAAGTGCGACCAACACTTGGTTGCCTTGCTCTCTAAGCCGATTCGCGGTTTGGGTATCTTCTTGATTCCGGTTTGCACGGCCGTGACGATGTTCGTTAACGTCGCCATTCCGTCGGCTTCCGGTTGTGCTGCTGCCGTGGGTTCCACGTTGATTCCGGTGATGCTCCGCGCCGGTATCCGCCCGGCTGCCGCTGCCGCTTCCGTAATGATGGGTACCTATGGTGGTGTTGTCTCGCCGGGCTCTGCCCACAACGTGTACATCGCCAAGATCTCCGACATGGAAATCATGGACTTCATCGCTTTGCACTTGCCGTTTAGCTGCGTGATCTACGCCATCGGTATTGTCGGTATTCTCGTGATGTGCATGATCTTCCGCGATAAGGGCGAAGCCACCGACAACATCCAAATCAGCACCGAACACGAACAAGTTCACATCGAACGTCCGAACCCGATCTACGCTTTCGTGCCGTTGATCCCGATCGTAATCCTCGTTCTCGGTAACACCTGCTTGCCCGTTATCAAGATGGGCGTGGCTCAAGCCATGGTCTTGGGTGCTGTTTTGACGTTACTCATCACCCGCGTCAATCCTCAAGACTTCTCCAAGTCGTTCTTCAACGGTATGGGCAAAGGCTACGGCAACATCTTAGGTATCATCATCGCTGCTGGTGTGTTCGCTCAAGGTTTGCGTTCTGCCGGTTTGATCGACACCTTCATCGCCGTGTTGCGTGAATCCAATGACATCGCCCGTTGGGGTGGTTCTTTAGGTCCGTGGTTCTTGGGTACGATCACCGGTTCCGGTGACGCCGCCACGTTTGCCTTTAACGAAGCCGTTACGCCGCACGCTGAAGCCTTCGGCATGGACGTCCCGCACTTGGGTGCCTTGGCCTTCTTGGCCGGTTCCTTGGGCCGTACCTCTTCGCCGATTGCCGGTGCTATGGTGATTGTGGCTGGTATCGCTATGGCTAACCCGATTGAAGTGGCTAAGCGCACGATTGTTCCGTGCTTTATCTCCACGGTCGTCTTGGCTTTGATCATCGTTTAGTACGATTGATTTAAAACCTTTCAATATCAAACAGCGCCGCTTTCAAGCGGCGCTGTTTTTTTTAGCCTTTTGAGACTAAATGATCAAGATCGTCAATCCATATCGAACAATAGGCTAGAAAAATTCAAAATTGTTCGATATATCGAACAAAATCGAGAAATTTCAAACTTTCTTGAATTGGCTTGTTAAGTGCCCACAAAAAAAAAGGACCGGCACCGATCATGGTGACAGTCCTTTTGGCTATGGACAGCCGAATGTTTTAGATCCAAATCTGTCCGCGATAACGCAACCAGCGATCTTCAATGCGGCGACCTGCACGGCGTTCGATACTTTCAATTGCTGCGATGCCGGCCGCATACATCATTTCTCCGGCTTGAATCGACTTCACGATTTCCTCAGGCGTCATCGCCATGAATTCAGAAACCTGACCGTCGTAGTTATGAGGCGTCAACCCCTTCTTGATGGTCGCGTCAAAGCTAAGAACCTGTTCACGCAAGAACCCTTCCGGAACGATCAGTTCTTGCACAAAACGGGCACCTTCGGTGAGTTCGACATCTTCTGCCACAAAGCCTGCCTCTTCGTAAAGCTCACGATAAAGTGCCTGTTTGGGCTCTTCGCTTGCTTTCACAAGACCTGCGGTCATGCTATCCCAAAGACCGCCGCCGATGGGTTTTTCGTTCAAACGCTTGCCGAAAATCATACGACCGGCTTCATCGTAGCCTGTGACACGCACGGATGTCGTCATCAAACCCAACACGCGCGTTAACTCTCTCGGTGCTTGGCAAAACACCGGATCCAAGGGACCCGCCTTGACATCAACAAGCTCGCTTGCGGGATTCTTCACGATCCCCAATTGATGCAAAAGCGCTGCGGCCTTACGCATGGCATTGGTTTTTGTTTGCATGGTCACCAAGGCGTCATCAGCCATGATGAGCTGATTGTTTTCCACGCGAAATTCGCTGGAAATGGTAGCCATCTTCAAAGCGACATCCTTACTGAGGTAACCGATGGTTTCCCCGGCCGCCTTAAAAAGGAAAATCCCTTCCGGTAACGGCTGAGTCAGCTTTTCTTTTAATTCCTTATAGACGCTCTCAAGCGACAGGACTTCGTACATGCTTAAAGAGGATTGCGTCATAACAAAACACCTTATAAAACGTTGGTAGCTTTGCTTTTATTTTAAGCCTCAGGACGCATATGCGGGAAGAGCAAAACGTCACGAATACTCGGTGCGTCCGTTAAAAGCATCACAAAACGGTCAATACCGATACCGCAACCACCAGTGGGCGGTAAACCAAATTCCAACGCACGGATATAGTCGGAATCATAGTACATGGCTTCATCATCACCGTGAGCCTTCGCGTCAGCCTGAGCCTTGAAGCGAGCAGCTTGATCTTCCGGGTCATTCAATTCGGAGAATCCGTTAGCCGTTTCGCGGCCGGCGATATAAAGCTCAAAGCGTTCCGTGATGGACGGATCGGCATCGGACGCACGAGCCAACGGCGAAATTTCCACCGGGTAATCGATCACAAAGGTCGGTTGAATCAACTTGGATTCAGCCACTTCATCAAAAAGGGCCATTTCCAAAGCACCGTGACCGACGTAATCCGGTTGCGGAGCGCCCAAGCGCTTCAATTCGTTACGAAGGAACGTGTCATCATCGAGCTGCTCAACAGTGTATTGCGGCGCGTTTTTCAAAATCGCTTCACGCGGCGTCATACGGGCAAACGGTTTGGAAAGATCAATTTCCATACCTTGGTAATTGACCACAGCGCTACCGGTCACCGTTTCAGCCACATGGCGCAAAAGCGCTTCGGTGAAATCCATTTGGTCTTTATACGTCCAATAGGTCGCATAAAATTCCATCATCGTAAATTCCGGGTTGTGGCGCACGTCCACACCTTCGTTGCGGAAATTACGGTTTAATTCAAAGACGCGTTCAAAGCCACCCACAACCAAGCGCTTCAAGTAAAGTTCCGGCGCAATACGAAGGTACATGTCCATATCAAGCGCATTGTGATGCGTGATAAAGGGCTTGGCGTTAGCACCACCCGGAATCGGGTGCAACATCGGCGTTTCCACTTCCATGAAGCGGTTATCGATCATGTAACGACGAATTTCCGCGACGATTTGCGAGCGCTTTAAGAAGCGGGCACGGCTATCTTCATTCATGATGAGATCAAGATAGCGTTGACGATAGCAAAGCTCTTGATCAGAAAGGCCCTTAAACTTCTCAGCCAAGGGACGAATCGCTTTACTTAAAAGACGAAGCTTACGCACGCGAATGGATAACTCGCCACGCTTTGTCTTAAAGAGAACACCTTCGGCGCCGATGATATCGCCGATATCCAAACCCTTAAACATTTGATAGGCTTCATCGCCCATTTCTGCGGCCGACAAGAAATACTGCATTGTGCCGCTCACATCGCGAACGGTTGCAAAGGAAGCTTTACCCATGATGCGCTTGAGCATCATGCGACCGGCCACCGTCACGTCAACCGCTTTGGCTTCGAGCGCTTCGGCATCCATTTCACCGTAGGCTGCACGCAAATCACCGAACAAATCTTTACGAACAAAATCATTCGGGTAGGCGTGACCTTCTTCGCGCCACTTCAGAAGCTTGGCACGGCGTTCTGCGATGATGTGATTTTCGTCTTCGGCCGTCTGAACGGCTTCAACCTTGTTTTCTGCCATTTTTTTAGTCCTTTTTGTTGGTCTCGGCTGCGCTTAAACGCCCTGCTTGAGACTTGCTTCAATAAATTGATCCAAATCACCGTCTAACACGGCTTGCGTGTTACCGGTTTCCACGTTAGTGCGTAAATCTTTCACTCGCGACTGATCGAGCACGTAGGAACGAATTTGATGTCCCCAACCGATATCGCTTTTCGCGTCTTCCGTTTGCTGCTGAACTTCACGACGCTTTCGCATTTCCAGCTCGTAAAGCTTCGCCTTTAATTGCGTCATCGCCTGCTCTTTGTTGCGATGCTGGCTGCGGTCATTTTGGCAAACGGTGACAATGCCTGTCGGAATGTGGGTAATACGCACAGCCGACTCGGTCTTTTGAATGTGCTGACCACCGGCACCCGATGCTCGGAAGACGTCAATACGAAGATCCGCTGGATTGATTTCCACTTCAAAGGAATCATCGATTTCCGGATAGACGTAAACACTCGCAAACGAGGTGTGACGCCGTGCGTTTGAGTCAAAGGGGCTTTTTCTCACCAAACGGTGAATACCGGTTTCGGTACGCAAAAGCCCATAAGCGTAATCGCCCTTGATATAAATCGTGCAGCCTTTGATGCCGGCGACTTCCCCTTCACTTTCTTCTTGAATTTCAACCGTGAAATCTTGTCGTTCGGCATAGTGAAGGTACATGCGCTCGAGCATGCTCGCCCAGTCCTGAGCCTCCGTGCCACCGGCACCGGCCTGAATTTCCAAAAAGCAATTCGCCGGATCCATCGGTTGGTTGAACATGCGTTGAAATTCGAGCTTTTCCACCGACTTTTCCAGATGTTCAACGTCGCCTCCGATGGCTTCCACGGTCGGATAATCCTCTTCGGCCATAGATAGTTCAAAAAGCTCTGCCGCATCGTTAACCCCAACGGTTAACTGATTAAAGAGCCCCACCGTGGCATCCAAGTGCTTCTTTTCTTTACTGACTTTTTGCGCGTTTTCTGGATTGTCCCACAAAGCGGGATTTTCCATTTCGCGATTGACTTCTTCGAGCCGTCGTTGTTGACGGTCGATGTCAAAGATACCCCCTCAGCTCGCGTAATCGAGCTGTGAGGTCGGAGATTTTCGCCTCAATTTGGTTTATGCGTTCAGCTTCCATTTGTGCGTATTTTCTAAAGGAAGTTTAAAGAATTGAATTGTAACGGATTTCAGACTTTTCGTGGTACAGTCCGCGAGGATTTTTTCTTGTTGATCGTCTCAATTGAACGAGCGCTTTGCGAATAACCACAAAGCGCCCTTTCATTACCCGAAAAATCGGATGTTAAGCCTCGGCCAATAGACGCAAAATTTCATCTCGACTCAAGCGGCTTGAGAGATCCGAGCCTTCAAGAAGCGCATCGGCTAACGATTTCTTCGTTTCATGCAACCGCAAGATTTTCTCTTCGATCGTATTTTGGGCAATCAACCGATAAATCGTCACCGGATTTTCCTGTCCGATTCGATAAGCACGGTCAGAGGCCTGATCTTCGATTGCGGGGTTCCACCAAGGATCCAAATGGATGATGTAGTCGGCTGCCGTGAGATTGAGTCCCGTGCCACCCGCTTTCAAGCTAATTAAAAAGAGCGGCTGACTACCGTGTTGGAATTGCTCAACCAATTTATGCCGCTCTGAAGCAGGCGTTGCCCCATCCAAGTACAGATACTCAATTCCTTTCGCATCGAGCGCTTCACGAATAAGCGCCAAGTGCGACGTGAATTGACTGAAAACGAGTGCCCGATGGCCGCCTTCGTGCAATTCGTCGACGAGCTCCAAAAACGCTTTCGTTTTGGAAGACTCCAGTTTTAACGTTGGATTGACCAAACGGGCGTTGCAGGCCGCTTGGCGAAGTTTCGTGAGTTCTGCCAACGCTTCAATCGGATTGATTTTGCCGGATTCCAAATTAACGGATGCACGTTGACGAAGATTTTCGTATAGCGCTCGCTCTTCGTCACTCAGCTCGACTCTTAGCGTCACTTCGGTCTTTTCCGGTAATTCATCGAGTACTTCAGCCTTTGTACGACGAAGAATAAACGGCGAAAGAATTCGCTTTAAAAGTCGTTGACGATCACGATCCCGATTTTTCTCAACCGCAATGACAAAACGTTCACTAAAGTCTTGGAAGCTCCCTAATAAACCCGGATTAGCGAATTCAAAGAGATTCCAGATCTCGCTTAAATGATTTTGAAGCGGTGTACCGGTTAAGAGCACCCGAGCGTCACTTTTGAGTTGCATCACGGCTTTCGAGGTCTTCGTATCACGATTTTTAATGGTGTGCGCTTCATCCAAAATGACCGTTGACCAAGATTTCTTGGTAAACAAAGCAGCATCGCTTGCGAGCACCCCATAAGTCACGAGAAGCACGTCACCCACTTTAGCGCCTTCAATCACGCTCTCACGCTTTTGATGCCCCAACACGATGGCATTCAAGCCGGGGGCGAAACGTCGGATTTCGTCAGCCCAATTAAAAAGAACGGCCGCCGGCATCAAAACGAGCGCCGGCCCCTCACTTGCTCGAGAAAGCATCAATGCGATGGCCTGAAGGGTTTTACCCAACCCCATATCATCGGCTAAAAGGGCGCCGGCTCCCCAACTTGAAAGTCTCGATAACCATTCAAACCCTTCAACCTGATAGGGACGAAGTTCGGCCCGAAGACCCGAGGGAATCACCGGATTGAGTGTTTTAGCCGCTTGAATGCGTTGGGTTAACTGCTTAAACGCCTCATCCGCATCAATTTTGACACCTTCATGGCTTAAGTCGTCAATAAAACCGGCGTTAAAGGCAGAGATGGTAAGCGCATCCTTCGTTTTTTTACCTTTACGCGTCAGGCCTTCAAGGGTTTGAAGCTGTTTGCGCAAACTCTCCGAGAGCGCGATATATTCCTTTTCTCCCAAACGAATGAACTGTCCCTGCGCTGAACGGATTTTCTCAAGAAGTTCGGCAACCGTGAGAACAGATTTTTGATCGACCTGCACATGGCCTTCTAGCGTAAACCAGCTGCCCATGTCACGAACGGAGAGCTTGAGCGCATCGGCGTTGATTTTGGCTTTGGAAACCGTAAATTTCACGCCTTCGGGCCATTCCACACAGGCGATTGTCGCATGCTCGCGCACAATATCGAGTAACGTCAGGCAATCAATCATATCGAGCTGCCAGGTGTACTCGCTTTCGCGACTATCATCAATCGGTTGTAACGCCACTTCGAGTTCAACAAAATTCTTGGCTTCGAGTTTTAAATCCCGTTCGACACGAATGGTTTCACCGGCAACATTGGTTGCCAAAAAGGCAAGTCCCTTCCCAGGCTCGCAGGTAAGCGCCGCCCCCTCTATCGGATGCACAAGCGCTTTAACACTATACGAACTCTCATCGGTGGGTTGAATCCGTAAGGTGATACGAGAGTCGCCGGCGCGTTTTTGCAATGTTTCGGAATTTTCCAAAAGTTCGGACATCACCGGCGTTGTTCGCGATAAAAGCTCCAGGTACTGCGTCAATTTCCCTTTGGCCTCTTGGGGAAACGCCGGCATCGCCCGCATCTCGGCCAATAGCGAGCACTCTTCGGGACTAGGCGCCATCACCGAAATCCGATTATCCGCTCCCCAAGAAATCACATACGTCATTTGATAGGGGATAAAATCGTCAGGCACGTTCGATTCGAACCGATACCCTGTCGAATCAGACTTCACCTCAATACGCACATTTTCTTTGACCACTTCGAGGCGGTTGCTCGGATTGTTCGCATCAAAAACATTCGGCGAGCCAATGAGCGCCTCAAGCGCATTCCCCCAAGGCAGAATCCAGCGGCTGACATAACCGAACGGATGCTTCAGACACTGTGCAACAGTGCGATCCTGCTCCGTCATCCCCTCAACGCCCTTGGCAAAAGCACCGTAAGAGAGATCCGTTCCCTTTGACCAATTCACGCCGTCTTTGGACTTTTGCACTTTAATGGCAATCGATTCATCGGTGTTATCGAGAAAATACGCCAAGCGTTGTCGCGCTTTGACTGACGCATTTTCCCTGGGCTTAACCGTTTTGACACTTTCCTTGGCAATGAGACGATCAAGCACTTGCTCCCAATGCGGTTTAACAATGTAGTCAGGAAATAACGCCTTTATACCGAATTGATTTTCCTGTTCCTCCAAATAAGACGCCGAGCGAGTGAGTCTTGCAGCATCCACGTTAAAAATCGGGAAAACTTTACATAGGGCCAACAGTAACGGGTCATTGGCTGCCAACTTTTTAACAAAGCCGAAATTAAAGGCCGTGGCAATAAAGATGGCTCGTGAAATACGTTCTTCAATACCCATCTCGCCATCGTAATACTTCGGCCCGTAGAACACGTCTTCAAGATCACCGGTCGGATCCTGATCCGTCCCGATCATGGCGATCAACCATAATGAGAAGCGCTTGGCGTCATTCATGAGTTTTGACGACGAAGCCATCGTTTGCAGGCGTTTTTGACTATCGCGATTGGCTCGATCCCGATAAAGGGCAAGCCCCCACAACCAATCGGGAATGAGTTCATCGAATTGGCGCTTCTTTCCGATACGCTTTAACGCCTCTTTCATTAACGAGACGGCTTCAACAGAAGGCTCTTTGGCATTCATTGATTGGATTGCTTGAACAATCGGGTAGTACATCCCAGTTCGGGATAATTTTTTCAATTGTTCATTCGGCAACCCCTGTTGCATGAAACCGAAATAAAAAACAAACCAATCGTGAAGCGTTGCTTTGTCCTCGCCATCGGGTAAGTGCGATAAAGCAAACTCAACGGACGACAAATCACAAAGCACTGACCAATGGGTCAAATAATCTTCACGAAGTTTTTCGAGAAAGGTTTCAAAAAAGGATAGCGGTTGAAGATCCAGAATCCCTCTCCAATCATCCAGGTCCACAAAGAGTGCACTCACACTGAATAAATGGCTAGCAACAAACGATTGGTATTGCTCATTTTCATCGAGCTGCTCATTTTTTTCTACACTCTGTTTCTGACGAAATTCAAAGAGCTGACTCAAAAATTGGCAGGCAAAAAGACTTCCGAGCAGATTCCAATTGTCTTCAAGTATGGCCGCTTTCAAGACGGGCAGTTGCTCGGTATTAAATTCACTCATCAGGCGTTTAAAACCCTTTGGACTGAGTTGCAAATAAGTCCAAAAGCTCTCATGCACCTCGTTAATGTAATCGGCTCTAATGAGCTTTTGGATCTGATTAGTTGCATCAGTCCCTTTAAAAAATTTGTGATCGCGAAGCCGCCAAAAATTCACTCCATCGCCTAAACAAAATAGGACAGCTAACACATCAGCCGCACTGCACTGCCTAACGGGTTCTTTTAATTTTCTTGTCACCATAACCAATTTCTACCTACAAAACGAATCTTAATGAAACCATTGCGGTTGCATGCCTTTAAGCCCCTGCACCCACCGAATCGCCGGTAACTTCCACCGATCGCGCAAACGATGCGCTTCTTCATATAACGCTTTAATGGAGTGCTCGGGCTCGGCTCCAACGAAAGCCAACACCACACGATTACCCTCATCAATTTCAGGCATCATGAGCGTGCGGCCCTCAAACGCTTCGTCAATCGCGCGAAAGCTTTTCTCAAAGCGGCTGCCGAAAAGGTTAAAGCTCGCAACACTACCGGCTCGATTCATCGCCCGACGGCAAAGCGCATAAAAGTCCACCGTATCGTAAACCGGTCCCCGAGCATCGGCATCGTACAAATCCACTTGCAGCCAATCGGGTGCGGTAAATGCGCCAGTATCGTTTAGAAAGGCTTTGGCGTCTGTCAAATGGATATTGAGTCGCTCATGGTCGACCGGCAGGCGAAACCATTGCGTTGCGGCGGCAACGACCGTTTGCGAAATCTCCACCACATCGACTTGCGCCTCGGTGTAGCGAAGACAAAATTTGGTGAGCGAAGCCGCCCCTAGCCCTAACTGCAAAATATGCGTCGGATAGGGATAGAAAAGGCC
This sequence comes from uncultured Sutterella sp., assembly GCA_900546995.1. Taxonomy (GTDB): domain Bacteria; phylum Pseudomonadota; class Gammaproteobacteria; order Burkholderiales; family Burkholderiaceae_F; genus Aphodousia. The sequence continues at coordinate 11,856 of URFF01000003.1, read as the reverse complement.
GCAAGCCATCATCTGTCTCGGGTACTGCAGCACCAAATCGTAAGGGCGGCGAATATTCATGGCGCCTTGAATCCAAGGGCTACCGAAATGCAGATAACGAAAGCCGTCTTCTTCGGAAAAAGAGAGATTGAGACAAGGGTCCGTAGGATGATGTTTTTTACGCTGAGCTGACATGAAATTGATTTAACTCAAGAAGTCGTCAAAGAGATTTTTTGCCCATTTTAATGAGCTTTCGCTTGAAAACAAAAAGACTCAAAAACATTAAAAAATCAACCTCTTCTTCACTAACCTCAGATAAGTACTCAAAGAAGAAAAAGAATAACAGATTGATTATTTTCAATAACAAAATCAATATGTTATATCCATTTCGTTATGCTGTGAAACTTGATGACATGAGACAATCACGCGCCTAGCGAGAGCTCAATCCCTATCGATTGGGTTTTCTCGATCTTTTCTCACTCTCAGCTCTGAAAGGACTATCGTGGTTTTCTTCAAACAAACAGTACTCACTTCAACCCTACTCGGTTTATTTTGCTCGTCATGCTTTGCGACAACAGCGCAAAGCGAAACGGCTCCTCACTGGGATTTGAGTTCAACGGACATCACTGCGGAAAACTGTGCGGAAATCGACATTGATTGGGCTTTTTATCTTAAACACACTTCAACGGAAACGCTTTTCATCTCAGCACAAGCCCCTTCACACTATCAATTCGAAAATCCATTGGTCGGTACCCTTTTTTCATTCACCCTTCTCGACGCACAGACCAACGAAGTGCATTTACAAACGCCCATCGCCTTGACTTTGGAAACAAAAAATCTAGAAGAAACCACTGGACTTCGAACCGATGGACTTGAAAAAATGATCGGCGAATCGATTTCGATTGAAACCAGCGCTCAAAACAAGGGGATGCAAACCAGTAGTACCGCCTGGTACATTCTGAACTCTCAAAGTGATCCTTTGCCTCAAACGCTTTCTCTATCTGCAACGGCTATTAATGAGGCATCAGACGGTGGTAGTTCGGCCGTGGCTCTGAAAATCGAGAATTCCGCCTTTTCTCATCACGGCCAATTTAATCTTTTAGCCGAAGAGGAAAGCGTTAATAAATCCCTTTCGGAAGCAGCAGCCATTAAACTCACCAACAGTCAGATCTCGCTTGAAAGCACCGGCAATAGCCACTTAACGGGTGACATTCTTTTTGATGACATCGGTGGCGAACCAAACTCTTTACAACTCTCACTAACCCATCCTGATGATCGTTGGTCTGGCCGCGTCTACTCGTTTTATGACACACAAGCCATTCAGCCCATGACATTAACCCTCGCTAATGGGGCCACTTGGTCAACAACGATGACGAGTTCACTGGAAACATTTCATTGGAAAAAAGGCGGTGTTTTGGATATTTCAGAAGCCACTGAACCGGTTGACATCGGATTAAGAGCCAATAGCGACGTGGATAACACCCATAAAACCTATGTGCAAACCGGTGCCGTCTTACGGATTAAAGTGACCGACAAGGATATCGGCACGGGAGGTGTCGGCAATCGGTATAAATTGCAGATTGAAGACATCACGGCTATTGATCAAAATGCCGAGATTCTCGTGCAAATCATTGATGAACGGGAGAAAACCGCCAACCAAACGGAAGGCCTGGATATCGGTCTCGTGCGCTTTAACTCGGTCGCAGGCGGCATTCATTTCGCCGCGGACCAATACCGCTATGAAACGGCGCTCGGAACCTACGAAACGGTGGCCCAATTCGGTTCGTCGACCGACCTGGGAACCGTCATTAACGCAATCGGTACTGAACGTATCGGACTATCGACCCTATCGCAAAACCGAGTGGATTATTTAAGCGCCGAAATCATCGCTCACGAAATGCTTTTAACGCATACGGCCTCAATGCTGCCCGCTCGCTTTAACGATGCGTTCGGTCAACCACAGCGGGGCCTTTGGGCGGATTTCTCCATCGCCGAAACCGAATTGGAGTTTAATGACGGTGAACGCGAGCAAACGCTCAAGTCTCAAACGCTCACGGTCGGTTACGATCATGCGCTTGAGCTAAAAGTGCTTGAAGAGGGATTCGCTGGTCTTTGGGCCGCATTCGGTCAAAATGACATCGATTTTTCTCAAGGTAGCGCCGATGCCGATCAATGGGCCATTGGGCTTTATGCAGGCGGCTACTCAAGCGATCATCGAAAGATGTTAATACATGCATTCTACGGTCAGGCAAAAGGTGACTTCACAAGCCTAGCCTATGCCGCAGACGATCGCGCCGCCACGCCCATGACTTTTGATACGCAGTCTGATGTCTACGGTGCGGGGCTTTATATCGGATTTCCTCTGATTGAACCGGGCAGTCAAAATTATGCGATTGAGCCTTACATTGCAGGCGACACCTACTGGATCAAACCCAAACATTCGCAAAATGGCGAAGTTGGGTTCGAATCCGAAACCATTCACCAGTCTGTGGCCCGTATCGGGATTCAATCGGCTTACCAATTTGAACAAAACGACAACCGCATCGCGCTCAAGGGCGATCTTTTCTGGGCGCACCGTTTTGCCGGCACTCATGAACTCATCGGAACGGAATCCGGTCTTCGCGAAACCTTTCAAACGGAAGACTTGCAAGAATCTTGGGCCGAGGCCGGATTGGGGATCCAATGGTCGATTAAAGATCAGTTAAACCTGACGACCTCCGTCAGAGGCGCTCTCTCGAAAGAAGTCACACCAAAGTATCGTATGACGCTACAAGCGCAGTATTTTTTTGACTAGTTGAAAAAAGAGTGTTGATGCACCACTTGAAAATGGCGTATTCAACACTCTTCAAAGAAGTCTACTTTTTAGGCGTTTGGCTTTTGCAACGACTGCGGCTGTCGCACCCGCAGTCGCTCCCCTCTTGCGAAGCGCGCATCTTGCGCTTAAATTGCAGCCACCAAATACCGGCAATCACCGCCAAAATCAGAATCACCCACAAGATACTTCTCATAGCCATCTCCTTTGCAAGACAGCTAAATTGTATACTTAATGAGAATGATTACCAATATCTATTGGTGATCAGAGCAAGGATAGCGTATCCCCTTCAGCAACCATCTCAATATCAGTATCAGCTCCCGATTCTTCGCCTTCTTTAGCGGGAAGCTCTTCAAGCGCCTTAACCTTCCAACGCACATCAAGCGCCTTACCCTTACGGGCACGGTGACCCAAGTGGTACTGGAGGTGGTTCTTCTTCACGACCTCATCACGTGGTTTATTGCCACGACCGATTCCGGTGACTAATACGCCTTCGGTGCTGATAGGTTTGGCAGCAAGTAGCCGCTCACCGATATTGAGATCCATGAGCGTCACGCCTTTGCCACCACCGGGCAACTGGCGCACTTCGTCCAAGCTGTAAATCAAAAGGCGTCCTTCTTCAGACAGGCAGGCTAAGAGTGTTTGTCCTTCTTTGACCACCTGAGGCTCCAGAATTTCCGTTCCCTTGATTTCACCCAATTTCACGAAGCTCTTACCGGCTTTCAGTCGGGATAAGAGATCCTTAAACGCGCAGATAAAGCCCATGCCTTCGGTTGTGGCTATGACAATCTTCGCTTCGGGTTTTGCCACACAGAAGCCCGCAATTTGCGCGCCCTTTTCCAAATCAATGAAACTATTGATCGGCAAGCCGTCGCCTCTCGCACTCGGGAAGTCGCTCACATTTATGCTATAGACGCGCCCCGTAGTGGAGATCACGGCCAACTGATCGGTGGTACGGCACTCAAAAGAGGCACGGTGGGCGTCACCCATCTTGTAAGTCATGACACTCGCGTCATGTCCGTGACCGGTTCTTGCGCGAACATAACCCTTTTGGCTGATGATGACCGTGACCGGTTCATCAACCACTTTTTGAGTCTTCTCGGCCTTTGCAGCTTCTTCAACGAGCGTACGACGATCATCCCCGAATTCGGCCGCATCGCTTGCGATTTCCTTTGCGACCTGGTTGCGCATGAGTTTTTCCGAACCCAACAGCCGCTCAAGCGAGTGCTTGGTCTTATTGAGTTCGGCAAGCTCTGCCTCAATCTTGATTCCGACCAAACGAGCCAATTGGCGCAACCGAATTTCCAAAATGTCTTCGGTTTGCACTTCCGTTAACGGGAATCGCGCCATTAACGCCGCTTTGGGATCATCGGCTTCGCGGATAATTTGGATCACTTCATCCAAATTGAGGTAAACCAAATGACGACCTTCCAAAATATGGATTCGATCGTTGGTTTGATTTAAACGGAATTGCGTGCGACGACGAACCGTTTCCAAACGGAAAGCGATCCACTCGGTCAAAATCTCCAAAAGATTTTTCTGACGAGGCTTACCGTCCGAGCCCACCATCACGAGGTTCATCGAGACGTTGCACTCAAGGCTTGTTTGGGCTAAAAGCGCATTGATAAATTCGGTTCGGTCAACGTTTTTACTCTTCGGTTCAAAAACCAAACGCGTTGGCGTCTGTTTATCGCTTTCGTCACGCTCGCTTTCCAAAAGGGCGAGCATTGCCGCCTTGGCTTGCTGCTGCTCAGCCGTCAGGCTCTTCTTACCCGGTTTGATCTTCGGGTTGGTGATATCTCCGATTTCATTAAGAACGCTTTGCGCCGAGGTGGTGGGCGGCAATTCCGTCACGATCAAGCGCCAATGACCACGCTGCATCTCTTCGATGCTGTAGCGGGCTCTCACCTTAATCGTGCCGCGACCCGTGGCATACGCTTCCCGAATGTCGCTCGGGCGACTGATAATCTGACCTCCCGTGGGAAAGTCCGGCGCCGGAAGCACTTCCAACACCTCATCAAGCGTCGCATCGGGCTTTTCCAATAAGAGTAAACACGCTTTGGCAACTTCTCTTAAGTTGTGCGAGGGAATTTCCGTTGCCATACCCACCGCGATACCGCTTGAGCCGTTTAAGAGCACAAAGGGCAGTCTCGCGGGCAAAATGGAGGGTTCTTGGAAAGCACCGTCATAATTGGGAACGAAATCCACCGTCCCCTCATCCAACTCTTCCAACAAAAGCTTGGAGATTTTGGTAAGCCTTGCTTCCGTGTAACGCATAGCGGCCGCCCCGTCTCCGTCACGGCTACCGAAGTTACCCTGACCCAAAACGAGTGGATACCGCATATTAAAGTCCTGCGCCATACGGACCATGGCGTCATAGGCCGCCGTATCGCCGTGCGGGTGAAATTTACCCAACACATCACCCACCACACGGGCACTTTTAACCGTTTTGGCTTCCGGACGCGCCAACCCCATTTCATGCATGGCATAAAGAATGCGCCGCTGAACCGGTTTCTGACCGTCACCAACATCGGGTAACGCGCGCCCTTTCACAACCGACATCGCGTACTCAAGGTACGCGTGGCTTGCAAAGTGCGCTAGTGTCAATCGCTCACCGTCATCACCGGATTGAACCGGACGCTCGGCAAGTGACAATGGCGCCTCGGTTACCTCTTCAACCTCGCCGGCAACCAGTTCTTCACGACCGGTTTCGTTTTCCGATTGAGTTAAATTGTCTTCTGACTCAAAAGACTCTCCTTTCGCTTTAGGTGATTCTTCAACCTGAGTCACTTCTTTTTCAAGTTCAGGCTTTTCTTCAAAGAGGTCTTCTGAGAATAAATCGCCGTCTTTATTTTGCATGGCGGCTCTCCTTAAATATCCACTTCAACTTGGTCGCCGTTATTTTCCATCCACATGCGACGCATGGCCGCTTCGGATCGACCCATGAGCATATCGAACATGGCTTGGCTTTCATCCAAGGACAAGTCCCCGAACGTCACCGGCATCAAGCGACGGGTTTCGGGATTTAACGTCGTATCCCAAAGCTGTTGATCCGACATTTCACCCAACCCTTTAAAGCGGGAAACCTTCACCTTTTCCATGTTCACTTTTTCTTTTTCGAGCTTTTTGCGTTCTGTCGCCAATTCCCGATCGTCCAAGCAGTAGATCGTTCGAGCCGGCTTTCGTCCGGTTTTGGGCACATCCACACGGAAAAGCGGAGGCCGGGCCACAAAAATATGTCCCTTGCGAATCAGTGCGGGGAAATGGCGGAAAAAGAGCGTTAAAAGCAACACTTGAATGTGCGAGCCGTCCACATCGGCATCAGCCATGATGCAAATCTTGCCGTAGCGCAATTGCGACAAATCCGGATCATCGTTGGGTCCGTGCGGATCCACACCGATTGCCACCGAGATATCGTGAATTTCATTGTTAGCGAAAATACGGTCGCTACTGACTTCCCAGGTATTGAGTACCTTGCCGCGCAAGGGCAAAATGGCCTGAAAGTCTTTATTGCGGCCCTTTTTCGCAGAGCCGCCGGCAGAATCCCCTTCGACGAGGAAAAGTTCGTTCACAGCAATGTCTTCGCTTTCGCAGTCCGTGAGTTTGCCCGGTAAAACGGCAACGCTTGAGCCTTTGCGTTTCGTGACTTTTTTAGCGGAGTTTTGGCGAGCTTGGGCTTGTTTGATCACCAATTCGGCGAGTTTTTTGCCTTCATCCACATGGCCGTTTAACCAAAACTCGAACTGCGTGCGAACAAAGTTACTCACTAACCGCAACGCGTCGCGGTTATTAAGGCGCTCTTTGGTTTGCCCCTGAAACTGCGGATCAAGCACTTTGGCGCTCAAAATGGCGCTGGCGCGGGCAAAAACGTCGTCAGTTAAGAGTTTGACATTTTTTTGCATGAGGCCATGGGCTTCCATAAAGGCCTTCATCGCCAAATAAAGCCCTTCTCGAAGACCGGATTCGTGCGTGCCGCCTGCTGGCGTCGGAATCAAATTGACGTAACTTTCGCGAACGGTCTGACCCTCTTCGTGCCACACAACCACCCAACTTGCCCCTTCGCCAACGGCAAACCCTTGGGACTCGTCTTCGGCATAGCCACTGGCTTCAAAGGGAGGAATTAACGGTTCGGCACTTAATTCAGATAAAAGATACTCCCGCAAGCCCCCGTCAAATTTCCAAGTCTGCGTGGTTTCATTTTTTTCGTTCGTGAAGACCACTTCGCATCCCGGCATCAAAACGGCCTTGGATCGCAGCAAGCGAACCAATTGCTCAACGGGAATATTGGGGCTATCAAAATACTTCGGATCCGGCCAAACGCGCACACGCGTGCCGGTTGCAGACTTCGGACGAGGGCTCTTGATGCTCGTGAGCGGCTCAATGACATCGCCCGCTGCAAAAACAATACGATGCTCTTTGCCTTCACGCCAAACCGTGACTTCCAAGCGGGTCGACAAAGCGTTCGTCACAGAAACACCGACGCCGTGCAAACCACCGGCAAAGGAATAGGCTCCCCCCGAATCTTTTTCAAATTTGCCACCGGCGTGAAGCCGTGTGAACACTAACTCAACCGCAGGAACCCCTTCTTCGTGATGAATACCAACAGGAATGCCACGACCGTTATCCGTCACAGTCACTGAGCCGTCCGCTTGAAGCGTCACCTCAATACGGGAAGCACCGCCAGCGAGCACTTCGTCGCTTGAGTTATCAATGACTTCCTGAATGATATGTAAAGGATTGTCCGTTAATGTGTACATGCCCGGACGCTGTTTGACAGGCTCTAACCCTTTGAGAACTTTAATACTCGCCTCGCCATAATCGGCGCGCTTTCCTGTAGCCATATTCACCCTTTTTACGTCCCACGCGAGTGCCAGCACTCGCACAGGAATGATTGCATCGATTGAAATTTCAGAAAAAACAGAACTTTTATTTTTGTCACGCGCCCGCATGCCGTAGGGATTCCGGATCATTTAATGCGAGAAACGGCGACAAGATTAACGAGCGGTATTTTAACGAAAAAGTTTAATGACGCACGAAAGAGACTGATTTTTGATGCTTTTTCTCTATAAGAACGGGTCGCCCGCGAGTACACGCACAAGCGCTTCAGATTTTTTTCATTACAATGTGTGGATCTGTGTGGCTGATCCCGTGGTGAAACAGGATATCACGCTAGCCTCCTAAGCTGTCGTTCCGGGTTCGAGTCCCGGCGGGGTCACCAGACACCATTTTGTCTTTTCTTTCTTTTACCGTATCTTTTGCATTCGGAAGCGGATAATACCCCGTAAATTAAGGGGTTTTGAGCTGTTTTTCCCTCACTTTCTTTTGTCTTTTGTATTTTTTCTTTATGTTTTGTGCTTAAATACGGATATTCGCTTTGTGGCTTTTTTGTGTCTTTTTAAAATCGCTAAGAAAAATGAATGTTACTCAAAAGTAACCCACCGGAGGTTATTTTTTATTTGATTCTTTCAGGAATTTGCAACTGTTTTAAGACGGCGTTCGCTGTATGTCTCGAATTACAACCTTTGTCAACGGTTGTCTGTAGATTTCCACGCTTCCAAACTTCGTGATCGCCTTTTGCGGGTCTAACGTAATAAGCACCGTAACGCTTCAATATCTAAACTAATATCTTGTAATAACCATTCATGATGAAGCTGGCACTAAAGTTAACGAATAAGACAATTTATGATGTCGATGATCTTTGAATGCCTCTGCCATTGCCTCTTCAAACAAACCAGTCAGCTTATTCTGTAATTCGTCAACGGTTGGCGCTTCCGTTACAATTCCCAAATAAGGCAAAAAATCAATACACTCTGCCACGAAGACCTTGGCTTCATCATCAAATAAAACAGATACCTTTACTTTTAATGGAACGCCCAGTCGAGCCGCAATTTTCCAACCGGGCCAACCAACGTGATAAACGAAACTCATAACTATCTCCTATAGGTTCAGAATTATCACGAAATTAAGGTCAAAATCAATAGTTATTTTTTGCACAAAGTGGGGGATTTTGTGGGGATTTTTAGAAAATCAATCTTTAAGCCGCGAAAATAAGGCGACTTCGGTGATCGACGCGTCACCAGACACCATCCACCTTTCCTTATTTTTCATTTTCTTTGCTTTCAAGAACAGATTATCGGTACTGTAGTGTTGCGTTGGACGAAAATTCCGACCTTCTACCCAACTGTGGCGAGTGTGATGATGAAATATCCTATTGCTATCGAGCCTGGCGATCAAAATCATGTTTATGGGGTCGTTGTTCCTGACCTTCCGGGTTGTTTTTCAGCTGGAGAAACAATTGACTCAGCTGTTGAAAATGCTAAAGAGGCCATCACTGGATGGATTGAATTGGAATTAGATGAGGGGCATTCCATCCCATTACCATCCTCTGTTCAAGATTTAGCAAAGCAAGACGAGTTTAAAAGCTGGATCTTTGGTATTGTCGAAATACCCGAGAAACTTTTTACCAAAAAGGTTTAAGAGTCAACATGACCTCACCCAACTGAGTATTAAGACGTCTTGAATTTTTAGCTAAAAATTCAGAAATGTCTTGACAAGGATCTACTGACAAACTGCTAATGAGTCACTTTTTGCGAGAATCATTCAAGGAATTGAAAAAGCAAGGTGTATTTGATTGGCGCGTATCTAAAGCAAATTCCAAGGTGTGAGTAAAGGACTTCATGATGTATCGTAGAAGACCTTTGCTCACAGCCCAAAAGGCCTCTTAGACGTTCGAAAAAGAGGCCCATCTTTTGATTATTAGAACAAGTAATTGATCCGACCGGACATTAACCACGTGTCATCAGTTTTCCCGCCCGTGACCTTTTCAACATCAACTTGAAGTCCCAGACGATTTTTCCAAACCCATGACGTACCGAGACCAATTGAGGCCCAAGTATCGTTATCACCCCAATTCTCATCTAATCGATGACCAATATTATCGCTTAAGACGGCGTTTTGGCCATCGGTGAATTGATGATACAGATCGGCCCTAGCATATAAGGAACCAGCTGTAGTATCAGTTGAAAAGTCCCTACCGGCACGCAATCCCGTACGAGCAATCACACTGACTTCATCATCGGCTTCAACACGCATTCCGCGTTGCGCCTTATAGCTGTATCCATCGACATAGGTCACTTGCAGTTGCAATTGCGGTTCCACAAAAACGCCGTTCTCATCACGAAGTTGATAACCGTACTCCGCAGAAAGCGCACCATAATTCTGATCAAACGACCCTGAGGTACTGTAACTCACGTTACCGACAGAAAAATCACTACTGATATGACCGAAGCGAGCGACAAAATCCAAATAATTTTGACCTAAGGTTAAGGTATCAAAGAGCGCCAATTCATAGCGTTTCATTTCACCATCGCCTCGGACATCCAAAAATTCCGTATCGCCTTCAGTATAAGAGAAGTAGGCACCTAAGCGATTTTGATCACCGACTTGTCGATCAAAGCCGATCGTCGCGCCGGTTCGATCCCAACGATATTGGTTTTCAATACCATTTTTGCCGTGGTGAACTCGCACCCACAATCCGTTATCTGAATCGCCCACTCCTCGCACTTGCTCGGCTAAACGACGATCGCGGCGATCCATTTCAATAGCGGCATCGTAGCTTGCATAGCCAGCTCCGGTCATACCCACTGCTGCGGCGGATTCTTTGAGGGTGACTCGTCGGATGAACCAGTTGTCACCCCCGTCAAATTCGGATAGATCAATCTTGATCGCCTGATCTTTTTGCTCTTCAGAAACGATTGATGCCGTTTTATCCCAGTAGGCATTGTCTGCTGACTCAATATCCTCTGTCGTCACTTGTTTCTTAGCAATCTCCAATTCGTAATCGTAAAGCGTCTCACCCAATAAATTTTGCTTATCCTTAAATTGAACTGTTGAGCCTGGAGCAACCAAAGCGAATGTCAACGTATTTTCTGGCGTGATGCTTTCCAACAGATTGAGGTTATACGGTTCAAAGTAATGCGTTCCTTCACCGGCCTCAATATAGATCATGTCACTTTGCGTTTTATCGTAACCGTTTAAATCCAGACGGAAAATACCACCACTACCCTTCAGATTTCCGATTTGAACATAGTCGTGTTTACCTTCCACGTCCATATGAAAATCTTCATTTTGGATCAAATCCCAAAGACCAATGTTTTTCCAAAAGGCTTCAACATCCGCGTCGTATAAATTGATAATGCCACCGTTAAGCGTAATGGAACTGATTCTCTTGGGAATCGTGAATTGATCGTTGCGACTACTCTGGATTCCCATATAAGTCCATTGAGCCCCGTTTTCAAAAGTTAAATCAAAGCGATCACCACTTTTCTCCAGCCAATTGGCATAACCCTCGGGATCCGTTTTCTGCCAGTCTGAATTCATGTAGGATTTTTCATCACCGAACCAATAAGCCTCAGGACCTGAAAAGGTAATCACAATCGAATTCGGTATCCCATTTTGACCCGTGGTATCCTTTTGATCCATTGTGTCCATGGTGCCAACCAACTGATTGTTTGTCGAACGGAAAATCACTTGGCTACCGGATTTTGAGCTGATCAGGTCAGGACTTGAAGAAATGTCCCACATTCTTGTGGTTGATCCTTCTTTACCGATGTACGCTTTAGATTCTTGCATCACATAGAGCAAATTCGCTCCGATTTCCTCGAAGTCTTCGGCTACTTCTATACTAACGTCAACATTGCCATTGAGCTCTAATGTTCCCTTGTTTTGAATCAAGAAAAAATGGTTACCTTCCTGATAAGACGTTTTTTCTGTATCTGCGTAAACCAAACCGGCAGAGTCGCCATTGATCTGCAAATGGGAATTGGAAACAAAAACCGTAAACTGACTATTTGCAATAGGGGCTAAATGGTTAACGGACAACCCATCGAAACGTTGTATTTCGGTTTCATTTTCGAAGTGACTGACTTCAGGGCAAATGGTTTCACCTGTTAAATCCTCAACCACCAAAATTTCAGAGTGTGCCGGAAGAGACAAAAAGGTTAATGAGAGCGCTGTCGCTAGTGCTGCTTTCTTAAACGGGGGGGGCAAAATGATCATAATAAAAC
>URFF01000002.1 GCA_900546995.1 uncultured Sutterella sp. | reverse complement strand
GCCGTATTTATTCGTTTCAGACTTGGGCACATCCTGAACGGCCAAGATATTGCCGCCACCCAATGCGCGACGGGCATCAATTAACTGGCCGATCGCGGCTTGCTGCGCATCGATCAAGTCATCGGCAAGCATCACGGCAAAGGGTTCGTCTCCCACCACAGGCTGAGCGCAGAGCACGGCGTGTCCCAGTCCCAAGGGTTCAGGCTGACGAATGTAAATGAAGGTCACCCCCATCGGAGCAATCGAGCGCACGGTTTGCAAAAGCTCCTTCTTACCCTTTTCAATTAATTCGCGCTCAAGCATCGGGGCCTTGTCAAAATGATCTTCAATCGCACGTTTGTATCGACCGGTGATGAAAATCATCTCCGTGATACCGGCCGCATAAGCTTCCTCAACGGCGTATTGAATCAAGGGTTTATCCACCACCGGAAGCATCTCTTTGGGCATCGCTTTGGTCGCCGGTAAAAAACGGGTGCCTAACCCCGCCACGGGGAACACGACTTTACGTACGTCTTTCATGCAAAAATCCTTTTCTCTTACTGCTTCTAAACAAGACTGCGCCTGAATAAGCCAGACATAAGAAGTATAATCAACAAGTCTTGTTAAACCAGAAAACAGGCTTTGATTTTGAAACAAATCGAAACGTCAAAATCCCTTGTTTCTTTAATTGAAGACAAAGTTTTCTGACTTTTGTGCAAACAGTCAACTATTTGCGCAATAAATAGGCAATACAATTCGGCGCTTATTTCTAGTTTATTAGTAAACTTAAGTCCAAAATTAACAATGGGTGCAGAGTTTTGCTTATTTGACAAGCTGCTACGAAATTCTGCCACCATCCCCAAAAGAGGAAGAAATGGCTGCTGCCGTTGAATTTAAGTACGCCCCGATGTTTCAAGTCGGTGAGGACGATACTGAATACTATTTGCTCACAAAAGATTACGTTTCTGAAGGCGACTTTGAAGGTCGCAAAATTCTAAAAGTTCAACCCGAAGCGCTGACGATGTTGGCTCGTCAATGTTTTCATGATGCCAATTTCATGCTTCGCCGCAAACACAATGAGCAGGTGGCAAGCATCCTCCAAGATCCAGAAGCCTCCGATAACGACAAGTACGTCGCTTTGTCATTTCTTCGCAACGCAGAAGTTGCTGTTAAAGGGGAATTGCCGTTTTGCCAAGATACTGGTACTGCCATTATTCACGCAGAAAAAGGACAAGCCGTTTGGACCGGCTTTTCTGACGAAGAGGCTCTTTCGTTAGGTGTTTTTCAAACCTACGTCACCGATAACCTGCGTTACTCACAGAACGCACCGTTATCGATGTACGAAGAGAAAAATACCAAATGCAATCTACCGGCTCAGATTGACATTGATGCCGTGCAAGGCAATGAGTATCGTTTCCTTTGCGTGGTCAAAGGAGGCGGTTCGGCCAATAAGTCGTTTCTTTTTCAAGAAACCAAAGCGATTTTAAATCCGGCAACTTTGGTGCCTTATCTTGTCGAAAAGATGAAAACATTCGGTACCGCAGCCTGCCCGCCTTATCACATTGCCATTGTGATTGGCGGTACCACCGTGGAACGCACCATGCTCACGGTTAAACTCGCTTCCACGCATTTTTACGACAAACTCCCCACAACGGGTGATGAGACGGGACGCGCTTTCCGCGACATCGAACTGGAAAAGACGTTACTTGAAGCCGCTCAAAATATCGGTTTAGGCGCTCAGTTTGGCGGTAAATACTACGCTCACGACATTCGAGTAATTCGCCTGCCACGCCATGGCGCAAGTTGCCCGGTCGGCATGGGGGTAAGCTGTTCGGCCGATCGCAATATTCGAGCCAAAATTAATAAAGACGGTGTCTGGATTGAAAAACTGGACGATCATCCTGCCACTCTCATTCCGGAAGCGCTTCGCGAAGAAAGCGAAGGCAAGACCATCAAAATTGACTTATCGCGACCGATGGATGAGATCCGTCAAGAACTTTCCAAGTACCCGGTAGCAACCCGCGTGTCATTAACAGGCACCGTCATTGTCGCTCGTGACATTGCTCACGCACGAATGAAAGAATTGCTCGATAGCGGCAAAGACCTTCCTCAATACATGAAAGACCACCCGGTGCTTTACGCGGGCCCTGCAAAAACCCCGCAAGGGTACCTTTGTGGGTCGTTGGGTCCCACGACCTCCAACCGGATGGATCCCTATGTCAGCTTGTTCCAAGATCACGGAGCTTCGCTATTGATGATCGGCAAAGGCAATCGTACTCAGGAAGTCACCGACTCCTGTAAAGCCCATGGCGGCTTTTATTTAGGAACCATCGGTGGTGTGGCAGCCGTTTTGGCCGATCACTGCGTAAAGAGTTTAAAGTGCATTGAATGGCCCGATCTCGGTATGGAAGCGGTCTATCAGATTGAAGTGCAGGATTTCCCGGCATTCATTTTGATTGACGACAAGGGCAATGACTTTTTCAAAATGATCCGCCCTTTGCATCCGCTCAAATGCGTCAAATAGTTTTTGGCTAACCTTTGTTGCGTACGGCTCTGCTTTGACAAGAAGCGGAGCCGTTTTCGTGGGAAAACCCCGAATACAAGGAAAATGTTCTATAGTGTCGGCAAATTCCATTTACTGACGTTCACACACTATGTCTTCTTTCAAAAACGCTGAGAAAGTGACGGTTATCGGCGATGTTCACGGGTGTCTTCCGACACTTGAAAAACTCCTAGCCCGCATTGATGACACAATGCCTCTGATTTTCATCGGAGACATCATTAATCGAGGACCCAATTCACTGGAAACGCTTCGACTCATTCGTTCATTAGGCAAACGAGCTCGTGTGATTCTTGGCAATCATGACATGCACTTTTTAGCGACTGCCGCCGGTAACGGCAAAGCCAATCGACGCGATACCATCGCGGAAATTTTCCAGGCACCCGATGCCGAAGAGCTCATTGATTGGATGCGTCATCAGCGCCTCATGTATCGGTGGAAAGAGTACAGCTTTGTGCACGCGGCGATCGACCCGGCTTGGAGTATCACCGAAGCCGAAGCGCTCGCCGGAGAAATTCAAGGAATTCTAAGAGGCAAACACTGGAAAGAAGCCTTGCAGGAAATGTACGGCAAAGACCTTTGGGATCCCAAACTAAAGGGCACAGCCAGAATGCGTGCGATACTCAACGGTTTCACCCGCATCCGCTTTGTTGATAAAAAGGGCGTGCCGGATTACAAAGCCAAAGAGGCTCCGGGAAGCACCTGTCCGGATTTAATGCCGTGGTTTGACTATCCCAACCGAAAAACCATTGATGACACGGTGGTTTTCGGTCACTGGTCAACGCTTGGGCTCGTCATCAGGCCCCATGTCATCGCGCTTGACACGGGCTGTATCTGGGGAGGAGCTTTGACAGCCATTGAACTGCCCTCTCGGAAAATCATCCAAGAGAAAGCCCCTCAATACCTGGACCCACTGGCGTAACTTAACTGGGTATTTTTTCTTTAACTTCGGCGTTTTGATCGGTCAATGATAGGTCGTTGCCAATCGCATCGCAGTGATGACGCAAGGGCTCGGGGGCGTCTTTCATCGGGTCGTCCACGCCCATCGCCGCGCTCATCAAAGCCGAAGCCTCTTTCGCCACCTCGTGTCGCGTTTTCCCGTTGACATCAATCAAGGGAAGAAATTTCATGGTGAGCTCAAGCCCCGGCGTACTCACAATGGTCCACAAGCAAACAAAAATCTGGATGTTGGCATACGACGCTTTGACCGTTTTCTGTCCGTTTTCGGTGTAACACAAGGCGACCGGCAACACCGGTGTTCCCGACAAAATGGCCGGTTCAATGAGATTGGCCTTAAGCGGCAAAAGCGTCAAGCCGGGACTAGTTTTTCCTTCAGGGAAAAGCATAATCGTCTGTTTATCCATCAAGGCGCCACTGATTTGTTGATTGACTGTAATGATGGAGCGATGATTTTTGCGCTGAATAAATAGCGTATCCACACCCTTAGCAATTCGACCGAAAACAGGCCAGTCGGCAATCTCACTTTTAGCAATGAAGCGACCCGGTTTCACCGCATTCAGAGCGAAAATATCAATAAATGAAATATGGTTGGCGACAATCAGGCAGGGTTTGTCGTACACCTCTCCTTCAACATGCCACTTCATACCGACAATGCGCATGAAAGCGACTGCCCACGTTTTAATCACTCCCCGCTTTTTTGAGGGGCTGACCCACTGCAAATACACCAACACTAAAACAATACAAGCCAAAGCAAACAATAAGGCCGCAAAAAAACGGAATACACCGACAATCTTGTACATTTCTACTGATCTTTCTGAGAATTTTCGTTGAAATACTGTTGCAAAATGACTGAAGCCGCTTCATCATCAATCCAGGTTGCATCGCTGTCAACCACTGCCGATGAATAACGCTCATCAACAAAATAAACGGGTAAATGGTAACGCCCCTGAAGCTGGCGGGCAAATCGCTCGCATAAGGCGGTCATTTTGTGTGGCGTCCCGTCCGGATGACGGGGCAATCCCACCACAAAGGCGTTAGGTTGCCACTCATTGACGAGTTTTTCAATACCGGCCCACCGAGCCGCCTTGGTCTCCGAACGAACAATGCAAAGGGGGCGTGCCTCACGCAGCAAAGTATTGCCAATCGCAACGCCGATTCGCTTCTCGCCATAGTCAAAACACAATAAAGTTTCTTGCATCAAGCATGTCCCGTTTCTTTTGTCCATCCGTCCAAACCGGAATCGGTAATTCCTAAAAGCGAAAGAGCGGCCTCATAGCGCTTTGGTGCGGCGATATCAAAAATGATGGATTCGTCAGCCGGTGCCAATAACCAGCCGTTGGCTGCCAATTCATCTTCGAGTTGGCCGGCACTCCACCCGGAGTAGCCAAGGCTGACCAAAAACTTTTCCGGCATTGACTCTCCCCGTCCAATCGCCTCTAAAACATCCCGCGAAGTCGATAACATCACCCGATCAGAGACCTGGAGCGTCGAGTGAAAAATTTGCTTCGGACTGTGTAACACAAAGCCCCTTTCCATCTGAACCGGTCCACCGTCATAAAGCCACTGCGAGTGCAGCGTCTCGAGGTGACTCTCAATATCCAGGCGTTGCAAAAGATTGGCAACGCTCAACGCCATCGTGCGATTAATCACAATACCCATCGCCCCACTTTCCGTATGCTCGCACAGGAAAACGACGGTTCGCGCAAAGGTTGGATCAAGCATATTGGGAGCGGCAATCAAAAAATAATTTTTATAAGAAACAAACTTCGCCATAATTTTCATCTCCGAGTGCCATATTGCCACACAATTCGACAATCTGCGCTAAGATGGAAACACTTTTTTGCGAGGTGAAACATGGTTGAAAATGTTCTCGAAAAATTAACCTCACTTTTTAGTGAGAATCACGCCACTTTTCGTGTGCTTGAACATGAGGCAGCCGGCAAATCCAGCCGTTCGGTGGCAGAAATTCGAGGAACCGCTTTAGGCCAGGGAGCAAAGGCTCTCGTCTGTCACCTCAAGGGCAATGGCATCAAGATGTATGTCTTGGCGGTTTTACCTGCCGATAAGCAAGCCGACTTAAGCCAATTGGCCGCCCACTTCGGGGCTCGGCGTGCTTCACTTGCAAGCCCTGATGAAGTCACCGAATTAACCGGTTGCGTTTTTGGCGCGGTCCCGCCCGTGAGTTTCCACCCCGATCTGGAATTGGTCGCGGATCCAAGTCTATTTACCCGCTACGACGAGTTAGCTTTTAACGCGGGGCTCTTAGACCATTCCATCATCATTAAAACAGCAGATTATCAACGCATTGTTCATCCGGAAACCGTTCACTTTCTCAAGGAAACGACCCAAAGTCTGGAGCCAGTAACCGCCCCCCGTGAAAACCCTGCTAAATAACTATTTCTTTTTGTCGATGAAAGGAATATCATTTCGCCCTTTCTATTTTTAGGATCAAGCGGTTACCGTTTCCGACCATGATTGATTATGGCATTACGCTGCAGGCGGCGTTAACCCCGATTACTTTGATTTCGGGTGTTGGCCTGCTCTTGGTCTCAATGACCAACCGATATAACCACTCCACCGACCGATTGCGGCAACTTCTTCGTCAAAGCGAAGCGATTCGTCCGAGAAAAGATGAAGATCTCGAGCACGCCATTGAGTTGATCTTTCTGCGCGTTCGCTTGCTTCGCCAAGCGATTTTACTTGTGGTGCTCTCCGGGATGTGCAGTGCGCTCCTGGTGCTTGCGAGCATTGCCGAGATTGCCATCGCATCAGACTTCATGCTCTTAAAGTCACTGCTTTTGTTGGTTGCTGTTGTCCTTGTTGTGATTTCCACACTGATTTTTGCCAAAGAGGTCACCACGTCCATGAAAGCGCTCGGTTTGAGCGTGCATCACTAAGGAGGAAGTCATGGTTGAATATCATCAAATGCTTGCAACATCCTTGCCTCCGATCACGTTGATTTCAGGCGTCGGACTATTGTTACTGGCAATGACCGCTCGCTATAACCACGCAACAAACCGTGTTCGTCAGTTGCTAAAAGAACGCAATGCAATCGCTCCTCGCGAAGATCACGATTTGAATCTGGAAATTGAGTACATTTTCAAGCGCGCCGCATTCTTACGCATGTCCATTCTGACGGTAGTCCTTTCGGCCACTTTCAGTGGCTTACAGGTGCTCACCGGCATTTTGGAGTGTTTCTTCAATCTGACGCTTGATCCCATGAAATTAGGCTTTTTGCTTTTATCCTCGGGATGCCTTCTCGCTTCGACGATTTACTTTACGCGTGAAGTGCTTCTTTCGACCAAGGCCATTGGATTGAGCGTTCATCATTAGAGAGCGCTATTGAAACGGTCTTCCCCAGAAGAAGTACACTGCACTATCGTGGTCGCTTGTTTGGCCAAATGCCAAATAAAGCGGCCCGATAAACGAATCGGTTGCCAAGAAAAGGCTTCCCGCCTGCTTCCATTCTCCCAGATCGTTATCGCTCATATAGCTTTGCACGCGGTCTTCCTGCACCCGACCGGTTTCCAAACTAAACCCAGCATAAAGCGGCATTCCCAATAAACCGCTGTCACCCAATCGGTAATAAGTGATCAAGCGAGCGGCCACCATGTCTGAACCGGTATATCGACCGTAATAGGCTCCCGACATTTTAAAAAGTCCGCCCAAAGGGTAACGGCCGGGAATACTGGAGCTACCCGCCTCGGCAGACAACACCGTCACCCAATTGTCCGTTAGTCGAATCGGCCACATTGCATTGAGGTAATAGTCGCTCACCTCGGGCTTGGATCCTTCTTTGAAACTCTTATACCGTCTGGCATTGGCTTCGAGGTAAAAGCCTGACGTCGGGAAGTTCACATTATCGAGCGTGTCATAAAGTAAACTGATTTCGCCAAAACTTGAGCTGTCTTGGATACTGTTGTACCCAGCCACTTCTCCGACAGTCAGTTTTGACCGTGCATCCATATACCCAACCGAGGCCTTAAGAACCGCAGCCTGTCCGAGCTCAACACCGAGCGCAAGTGACGTTTCCCAAAGATTATTCTTAATTCTTGCCTGAGCGTAGTTAGAACCGTTATACCAGTCATAGGTTTGCATTTCGTAGCGAATTTCTGGCTGCAAGAAAAAGTGACTCGCAGGCCCCAACGGTTGATAAAAGCTTGACGAAAAATAACTATCTTTACCAAACTGAGCTTCATTGCGCCATTCACCGCCCCAGTCATTGACCCAACCCAACGTGTGAGCCAAAATCACGTTAAATGTGTGCTCTTGGTTAAAGTCCGTCGATAGTGATCCCCCGAACCGAATGGTGTTATAACCCCACCCCTTCTCTTCAGGCGAAAAAACCAATGTTTCCGTGCCGTTGGGACCGGGCTCAAAGCGATAACGCACCAAAGTGAAATCATCGCTTGCCCAAATCCGAGCCGCTGCCTCGGCCACTTGCGCTTCGGTCACCGGCTCATCGGTCGGTAAATCTGCATTCCGAATGACGCTTTCCGCATTAACTGTCTCTAGTCCCCTAACCTCGATCTTACTAAAGACGTGAGGCGCCTGAGGCTTGACCGCCGATTCTCGAGCAAGGTTCCATCGACGGTATTGCTCTTGAGAGACCGCCAAGCGCTTTAATTGATTCGCGTATTTTCTGGCCGTTTTTTCACCCGCATCAATGATCTCGCGTGCTTTGGTGAAGTCCCCGGATGTGTAATCCTCTAACTCGGTGGTAATCAGAATATCATTCGGCCCCAATAAAGATTTCGACTGCGTCACGTTTCGCTCCGTGAGAATACCCACCATTTGAGCCATCACGCCGCCCACTGAATGAATCTCATCGGCTTTCATTAACGGCGTGCTCGCATTCACGGCAATAATGATGTCAGCCCCCATGGCTCGAGCCTGCTCAACCGGTAAGTTCTGCGCGAGTCCCCCATCGACCAAATAATGTCCCTTGTAGGGATAAGGAGAAAAGGCACCCGGCACGGACATGGACGCACGCATCGCCTGCTCCAACGTCGCCCCTTTTTGCATGACAACGATACTGCCATCATCCAAGTCCGTTGCAATCGCGGCAAACGGAATAGCAAGTTGACTCAAATCATTAATTGAACTCACGTGACGCGTGATTTGATTGAGAAAGTTCCCCAAGTGCTGAGCCGGCACAACCGAGTCAGGAAAAAGCAGTCGATCCTCTGCGATACCGATTTCCTTAACACCTAAATTTTTAAAGTCATCTTCCCGACGCCGCCAATTAATTTCGTCCCGATCCCCACGAAAAGCGAACATCCGTCGCCAATCTACGCTCAAAATGATGTCTTGCATTTGCTCAACGCTATAACCCGAGGCATAGCCACCCCCAACCATAGCACCCATGCTGGTGCCGGTGACAATGTCAATTTTGACCCCTAACTCTTCCAAAACCTTGATCACACCCACATGAGAAAACCCACGTGCACCGCCGCCGGAAAGAACCAACGCCACTTTGGGACGCTCTGTCAATGTTGGCTCCTCAGCACAAGCTAAATGATGGAAACTGGTCGCAACAAAACTGATTGCGACGCACGCTAGGATGGATAGAAAACGCATGAACATATCCTGCTATCGACAAAAACGACAACCGTGTTTTTCGCATATTAACGGAAAGTGTTGAGAAAACAAAAACTTTTAATAGCACTCCGAATGTTGCTATTGAATTAGACGTCCAGAATCGCCTTGGGTATCATTGTCTGAAATCTCAACCGTTGAAGGTATTTCATTATGCGTATTTTATTGACGGGCGGAGCCGGCTTTATCGGCTCGCATACCGCGGTCGCCATGGCTCAAAGCGGCCATGAAGTTGTCATTTTCGACAATTTCGCCAATAGCGACCCCTCCGTATTGGACCGTTTGGAAAAGATCTTGGGGTTTCGACCGATTTTCGAAGAGGGCGATATCCGTGACTACGATCGGATGTTTGATGTTCTGAAGCGCTACCAAATTGAAGCTGTCGTGCATTTTGCCGGCCTGAAAGCGGTCGGAGAATCCGTTGAAAAGCCACTTGAATATTTTGACAATAACATCACGGGCACCATCACGCTTTTGCGTGCGATGAAAGCGGCTAACGTTAAACGGATTATTTTCTCTTCAAGTGCCACGGTTTATGGGATGCCACAATACCTTCCCTTGGATGAAAACCATCCGTTATCGGTCACGAACCCCTACGGCCGAACCAAGCTGCACGTTGAAGAAATTCTCAAAGACCTTTGCGCAAGCGATCCCGAATGGTCTGCTGTTTGCCTGCGTTACTTCAATCCGATCGGTGCGCATGAAAGCGGGCTAATCGGTGAAAATCCCCGCGGCATCCCCAATAACCTTTTGCCTTACGTGGCCCGAGTCGCGGCAGGCAAGATGAAAGCAGTTCGCGTCTTCGGCAATGACTACGACACGCCCGATGGCACCGGTGTTCGCGACTATATTCATGTGGTGGATTTGGCCGAAGGTCACGTTTGTGCCGCTAGCTACAGTCAAACACACACCGGGTGGATCGCGATTAATCTGGGAACGGGAACCGGCTACTCCGTACTCGATATCATCCACGCCTATGAAAAAGCGTGTGGTCACAGCATTGCCTATGAAATCGTTGCCCGTCGGGCAGGTGACGTTGCCAGTAACTACGCCAATCCCCAGAGAGCGTTTGAACTATTGGGATGGAAAGCTCGTTACACACTCGACGATATGTGCAAACACTCCTGGAATTTCCAGAAAAATTGTGATTAATTGAACCGCCAAGAGGCTATCAGCCTCTTGGTGTTATTTGGCGCGGGCCTTGAGGTGCCGTTTCAAATACTGGCCGGTCACACTGGCTTTATTTTTCGCTATCTGCGAGGGTGTTCCCACCGCCACAATCTCGCCGCCGGCCTCTCCTCCTTTGGGCCCCAAATCAACCACCCAATCAGCCGACGCGATGACATCCAGATTATGCTCAATAATCACCACCGTATTGCCCGCATCACGCAACTTACCGATAACGCGAATGAGCATCTGAACATCTTCAAAATGTAATCCCGTCGTCGGTTCGTCAAGAATATAAAGCGTGCGCGTCGTGTCCTTTTTCGATAGCTCCAACGCCAACTTCATTCGTTGGGCTTCACCCCCCGAAAGAGTGAGTGCGCTCTGGCCTAAACGCACATAACCCAAACCAACGTCGCGCAGCGTTTGCAGTTTCCGGGTAATGACCGGATGGGCCGAGAAAAGCTCTGCCGCCTCATCAACAGTCAAATCCAAAACCTGAGAAATGTTAAGCCCCTTATAGAGGACTTCAAGCGTTTCTCGGTTGTAGCGCTTACCATGACAGACCTCACAGGGGACATACATATCCGGTAAGAAGTTCATTTCGACCCGAATAAAACCATCCCCCTGACAGGCCTCACAGCGACCGCCTCGGACGTTGAAACTAAAACGCCCCGCGTCGTAACCCCGCTCGCGAGCGGTCGGCGTCTGAGCAAAAATTTCCCGTATCGGCGTGAAAAGCCCCGTATAAGTTGCCGGGTTTGAGCGCGGTGATCGACCGATGGGGCTTTGATCCACATTCACGACTTTATCAAAAAGCTCCAATCCCTCAACACTGTCATAGGGTTCGGGTTCAGCGCTTGCCCGATAAAACGTTTTGGCGGCAATCCGATAAAGCGTATCGTTAATCAAGGTCGATTTCCCAGAGCCAGAAACCCCTGTCACCACCGTCACAAGCCCCTGGGGAATCTCCAAAGTCACATTCTTTAGGTTATGACCGTGTGCGCCGATCACACGCAAAAAATGCTCCGATTTGCGACGTTTTTTATCAATCTCGATCGTCTTTTTTCCGCTTAAGTAAAGACCGGTCAAAGAGCCGGACGCTTCAATTTCAGTCGGACTTCCGGCTGCGACAACCCGTCCGCCTAACTCACCGGCTCCGGGCCCCATATCGACCACGAAATCGGCAGCGCGAATGGTATCCTCATCGTGCTCAACCACAATCACGGAATTTCCCAAATCCCGAAGTCGCTTCATTGTTTCAATGAGCTTATCGTTATCGCACTGGTGCAATCCGATGGAGGGCTCATCAAGCACGTACATCACACCGGTTAAACCTGATCCGATCTGACTAGCCAGTCGAATTCGCTGCGCTTCACCACCGGACAATGTATCGGCTCGGCGATCCAAACACAGGTATCCAAGACCGACATCATTGAGAAATTGCAATCGCTGGGCAATCCCGTCAATGAGTTTTCTTGCCACCTCGCTTCGGGTCCCCTTAATCTGCAGTTGCTCGAAATACTCCTTCGCTTGCTCTAGCGACATAGCGCTGATTTCATAGATGGCTTTTTTCTGTTCACCTTCACCGATAAAAACGTGGCGTGCCGCTTGCGTCAAACGGGTCCCGTGGCAAGTCGGACAAGGTTTTAAAACCCGGTAACGATTGAGTTCCTCTTTAACGGTTTCACTTTTTGTTTCAGAAAAACGTCTCTCCAAAATAGCGATAACCCCTTCAAACGGTCCCTTTTGCCAATGCAATTCTCCATTTCGGCGATAGGGCATATCGATCATTTTCTCCCCTAAGCCGAAAAGTAAGGCGTGACGTTGCTCAGGCTTTAATTGATTCCAGGGTGTGTCAACACTAAATTGCAACGCTTTTGCCACCGCCTCGATCAGATCAAAGTTATAGAGATTTCGCCGATCCCAACCATGAATGGCGCCTGAGCTTAGCGAGAGCTCTGGGTGTCTGACCACGCTTTCTTCAGTAAACACCATTTTTTCCCCAAGTCCTCCGCAATCAGGACACGCGCCTTTGGGATTATTAAAGGAAAACAGTCGCGGCTCTAATTCCGTTACGCTAAAGCCACATTCAGGGCAACAGTAGTAGCTCGAAAAAGCCTGGGCCTCGCCCGACTGCATATCTTCAACCACCACCCGACCACCGGTTAAGCGCAACGCGGTTTCCAAACTTTCGGCTAAACGTTGCTTCGCATCGGCTCTGACTCGCAGCCTATCGACAATCACATCAACGTCATGTGGCATTCGATCGATTTCGGGCAAATCCGCTGCCTCGTAGATTTCACCGTCAATACGAAAACGAATGAAGCCTTGTGTTTGAAGATCAATGAAAAAATTGAAGTCTGGCACTGATTGCTCCCTCAGTAACGGGGCAAGCACCATGATTTTGCTTAGTTGCGGACGCGCGAGCGTTTGATCCACCATCTCGGAAACGGGTGTCGCAACCAACGGCAAATGATGAATCGGGCAATAGGGAACGCCAACTCGGGCAAATAAAAGCCGCAAGTAGTCCATGATTTCTGTAATCGTACCGACGGTTGAGCGAGGGTTCGGGTTCCCTGACTTTTGTTCTATGGCAATCGCAGGAGACAATCCCTCAATCAAATCAACATCGGGCCGCTCCATCAAATCCAAAAACTGTCTGGCATAAGCTGATAAGCTTTCCACATAGCGGCGCTGTCCCTCGGCATATAACGTGTCAAAGGCCAAAGAGCTTTTCCCGGATCCTGATAAGCCAGTAATCACGACGAGCTTGCCACGAGGAATATCCAGGTCAATATTTTTTAAATTATGGGTTCGCGCACCGCGAATTCGAATTTCTTCAGACATACAGACCTTAATCGCTATTTTTTCTGTTCAATCGGATTGTATTCTGAGCAACTTATTCGGGCAAAAAACGTTAACAAATCAACACCGTCGAGACGTTATCCTGAAAAGCTAAACACCTCGGTGGGACTAAACGGCTAGTTTGGCCACTCAATAGGACGGAAATCCGCTTTTTTGTGGATTTTTTCTTCCGGTTACTTCAAAATAACGCCTAGCATATTTTCGATATGCTCCCGAAAGCGATATCAAATTCCACCAAACGATCCATACGATCGGAATTGATTTTTTCGGGTTGCGTATATTCGATGCCCCTTATATCGGCATCAAGTTTTTGGGAATGAAAGATTATGGCTTCAGTCAATAAAGTCATCATTATTGGTAATTTGGGAAGAGACCCGGATACCCGCTACACGGCCGAAGGCGGTACGGCAATCACCACGATCACGGTCGCCACTTCGCGTCGCTATAAGGATTCGAACGGTCAACCGCAAGAAGAAACGGAATGGCACCGTGTCGTTTTCTTCGGTCGCCAAGCTGAAATCGCTGCAGAATACCTCCGTAAGGGCCGCCCCGTTTATGTGGAAGGTCGTTTACGCACCCGTAAGTGGCAAGGTCCGGATGGACAAGATCGCTACTCCACGGAAATCATTGCCGAATCCATGCAAATGCTTGGTTCTCGTGAACGTACCGATGCACCGGCCGGTGGTTTTGAATCGGCTCCGCGTCGTCCGGCTCCAGCTCACACGGAACACGCTCCGGCTGCGAACTATCAACAACGCCACACCGAATCCATTCCTTCTCCAGTTGGCGGTAGCTTGGATAACTTGGACGAAGATATCCCCTTCTAAAGAAGATCGAGCTCGTATGAAAAACCTGTCGCCTGTCGGCAGGTTTTTTTGTTTGCTCGATTTAGCTCGAGATTTGTCTCTACTTGAGAAGCACTTTATACTTGGTATGGATTGGTTATCTGTTTGTTTTAAAAAATCTATTTGAATATCCAAAAAATTAAATCAAACAAAACCTGGAAATTTAACCATCTTTTGGGATAAAATGACGGGTTAATGTGTTTTTAACCCGTAAGGGTCAAGGTGAACTTTATGTATTCCTCCGTACACGCCCGAGCACGACGCGAACGAGCCGCTTTGTATAAAGCGACGGGGGATGTATTTTTTAACGGCAATCCTTTTTGAGGATTGCCGTTTTTTTAGGCCGTCTTGTGATTAACCAACTTTTAGAGAGAGAGCAATGAACGCAACACCGAATACCGTCCGTGCCATGTTGGAGCCGATGATTAAGGCCAACGGTGGCTGGGTCAATACGCACGCTCACGCTGACCGTTCCTTCACGTTGAGCCCGGAAATCATGGAAATGCGTCGTACCTGCACGTTGCAGCAAAAGTGGGACGCTTTGGACCGTCTGAAACGCGAATCAACCGTTGAAGATTTTTATGCCCGTTTCTCGACCATGTTCGAGCTGATGATCAGCCAAGGCGTTACGGGCCTTTGCACGTTCGTTGACATTGACCCGCAAAGTGAAGACCGCGCCATCATCGCCGGTATGAAGGCTCGTGAACACTATAAGGATCAAATCACGGTGAAGTTTGCCAATCAAACCTTAAAAGGCGTGATTGAACCCGAAGCCCGCAAGTGGTTCGATATCGGTGCCGAACTCGTTGACATCATCGGTGCCTTACCGAAGCGTGACGAACGCGACTATGGCAAGGCTGACGAAGCTTGGAACATCATCATGGGCACGGCCAAAGAGCAAGGCAAGATGGTCCACGCCCACGTTGACCAATTCAACCAAGCCGTGGAATACGAAACGGAACAAATGTGCTTAAAGACCATCGAATTCGGTCTTCAAGGTCGCGTGGTCGGCGTGCACGGTATTTCCATCGCCGCTCACTCCAAGAAGTATCGCCAACGCCTCTACGAGCTCATGCGTGAAGCCGGTGTGATGATGATCGCCTGCCCGACCGCCTGGATCGACACCCCGCGTACTGAAGCGGTGGGACCGTTGCATAACTCCATGACCCCGGTCGACGAATTGGTTCCGGCCGGTGTTCGCGTGGCAATTGGTGTTGACAACGTTGCTGACGCCATGGTGCCTTGGAATGGCGGCGATATGTGGCATGAACTCACGTTGATGGCCACCGGCTGCCGTTATGACCAATTCGAAGATTTAGTGGAAATTGCCACCCGCAACGGCCGCATGGCCCTCGGTATTGAACCGTATGCCCCGTTGGCTAAGAAATAATGAGAGGAGAAACAAACATGCCGTCTATGCTTGCTGAAAACATTCTGATCGAAAACCTGCTCTCGTTAAACGCAGTGGCTTTCTTAACCGAAGAACCGCTTCGCTTGAAGTCCGGCTTGGTTACGCCGATTTATGTGGATAACCGCAAATTGATCACTCATCCGGACGCTTGGCACGATGTGATCGAAACCATGGCCTCCTTAATTGACGCTTGGGGCTTGAAGTACGACATGATCGCCGGTGTGGACGCCGGTGGTTTAACCCACAGCGCCGCATTGGCCTATCGTTTAAATTGCCCGATGATTTATGTGCGCCAACGCGCCAAAACCTACGGCGATCTCGACCGTATTGAAGGCGGTAGCGTCAAGGGCTTGCGCGTATTGATTATCGAAGACCATATTTCCACGGGCTTATCTTGCCTTGATGCGATCAAAACGCTTCGCGAAGAAGGCGCCATCGTCACCGATTGCGTGAGCATCACGAACTTTGACATGAGCGAAACCGCCGAACTCTTCAAAGACGCCGGCATCCAAGCTCACCGCATGATTGAATTCAAGCGCATTGTGGCCAAAGCAGTGACCATGGGTGTGATTTCTGAAGAACAAAAAGCCGTGATTGAAGAATGGCTCAAGACCCCCTGGACTTGGGCTGCTCGTCGTGGTTTGATCGCTACAACGCGTGAAAACTAATCGGTTGAGTCTTTAAGACAAATCCCGCATCAATCAGTTGGTGCGGGATTTTTTCTGTTAAGGTGCCTTTGGCCAAAATAACGAGTGAACGTCCACAGGCTGAGTCATCATTTTTTCCGATAAGAGAAACGCTTGACTCTCTTCGAGCGCCTTCACATCTTCTTCAGTCAAATCCGCGTAAAACCCAGACCAATCGAATAGTTGTTGAGCCTCAGAAATCGAAATGCCGTGCGCTTTTGCGCCCAATGCCACCGCTTCATCCCGGTGATTCTGTGCCCAAGCCAAAGCCTCACGGTTGACTTTAGCCACTCGGCTTACCACTTCTGGATAGAGCTGGGCAAAATCCGCCCGTGCGGCTAAAACAAGGTTTGTCCCAATGAGACCTTTAGCCTTCACAATGGGCTCGTAACCCTCTGATTGCGCCTTTAATAAACCTCCGGCAGCCACTAACGCCGCATCGGCTCGACCGCTTAAAAGTGTCGTAAGCGATGCGGGTAAATTCATGGAAACAAAATCAACGTCTTTCATCGACAAGTCGTTTTGAACCAACGAGGCTAAAAGCATGTGATGCAGCACAGTCCCCTTGGGGCCTACCACACGCTTGCCTTTCAGTTCGGCGACACTTTTCGCCACAGCGGGTTTTGCTACCAACGCAAAGGTATTATCAGGATGTGCAACCCCGTCAACGATGACAATTCGGTTTCCCACGGAGTTGGCAATCAACAAGGTGCTGGTATTCATGGCGGAGACCATGTCAATTTCGCCAGCAGCCATGCCACGAACCTGGTTTAATCCAGCCTTGATCGGAATCCAATGAATTTGAATGCCTTCGGCTTGAAATTCCTTCTCCAAAAGCCCCTGCTCTTTCATCACCATGTTCTGGATATTAAAAGGAGCCTTCACATAGGTGATATTCAAGACCTTTGGATAGTCAGCTGCTGCCACCGTTAGAGAAAAAAGTAACGCCAAAATGGCCAAACAATTCTTAATCATTCGTGTCTTACTGCCTCAATTGGATCCAACTGAGCCGCACGGCGAGCTGGGAAATACCCGAAAATGATACCCGTCAATGCCGCGAAGCCGAAGGCAATCATATTGATTCCCGGATTGAAAATAAAGGGAATGTTCATCAGATGCGATAAAACAATCGAGCCCACAAAAGCAATTAAAACACCGATCACGCCCCCCATGGCGCCAAGCACGACCGCTTCAATCAAAAATTGCATCAAGACTTCCCGAGCCATCGCACCGATCGCCAACCGTACCCCGATTTCCCGAGTTCTTTCCGTCACGCTGACAAGCATAATGTTCATGATGCCAATGCCGCCCACAATCAAACTGACCGCTGCCACCGCGCCCAATAACATCGTCATAATTTCCGTCGTACTTGATACGCGTCGGGCGATTTCTTCGGTATCCAAAATCATGAAGTTATCGGCATCGGTATCCGATAAAGAACGCCTTTCACGCATCAGGCTTCGCAAACTTTCGGTTAACATCTGGCGGTCAATTTGCGAATCCACTGAAATCAAAATGGCAGAAACCCGACTATTACCGGAAACCCGTCGCTGAAAGGTCGTTATCGGCATCACCACTAAATCATCTTGGTCACCGCCGATTGCCGCCTGCCCTTTGCTTTCCAAGACCCCAACGATTCGACAGGAAAATTTCCCGGTCCTTAACATCTCGCCCACCGGATTGACCTGACCGAAAATTTCCTTCTGAATGGTGGTTCCAATGACACAAACCGCCGCCCCGGAGGCTTCTTCCTGCACTTCAAAGTAGCGCCCGGCCCTTAGCTGACGATTGTCCAAAATGAAGTATTGATTGGAGCTTCCAATCACCTGAGTCGACCAATTTCGTCCTTGAGCGACCACCGTCATGGTGGTGGAGCGTTGCGGAGCAACGGCACGAATGCCGGCAATTTGATTGGCAATCGCATCCACATCTTCCAACTTAAAAGAAATGGCACCGGCGGCTCCGCCCGGTCCCATGCGTTGCCCCGGTCGAATCATAAGCTGATTGCTGCCCAAACTTTCAATCTGTTCACGCACGGCTTGTGTCGCGCCATTGCCGACGGTCACCATCGTGATAACCGCCGCCACCCCAATGACAATCCCCAGCACCGTCAGCAGTGAACGCATCGGATTACGGCGAATTTGTCGCAAAGCCAATAAAAACGCATTACCCCACATGACCGGCTCCCTGACTCAATTCAATATTGCCGTCCCTGAAGTGCACAATACGCTTGGCAAATTGAGCCATATCGGGTTCATGGGTAACCAGTGCCACAGTGATCCCGTCTTGCTCATTCAGGTCCCTGAGTAACTGCATGATCTCAATGCTTCGTTTGGTATCCAAGCTGCCGGTCGGTTCATCAGCCAAAAGCAATTCAGGGCGAGACACAATCGCTCTGGCGATCGCCACTCGCTGTTGTTGACCGCCTGACAGTTCACCTGGCGTGTGATTTTCCCAACGCAAAAGACCGACCCGATCAAGCGCCTGACGTGCCAAACGATGACGCTCCTCACGGGCAACACCACGATAAAGAAGCGGTAACTCAACATTTTCCAGAGCCGTTGTGCGTGGCAATAGATTAAACCCTTGGAAAATAAAACCGAAATATTTCCTTCGTAAAAGCGCCCGTTCATTTTGAGTCATCAACTCAACATGAACCCCACGGTAAAGGTACTGGCCCGAAGTCGGCGTATCAAGCGCCCCGACAATATTCATGCAGGTGGATTTACCGGACCCTGAAGGGCCCATGACCGCCACGAAGTCACCCTCCTCAATTTGAAAATTAACCCCCTGCAGTGCGTAAAATGCCGCCTCGCCATGACCATAGCGCTTGTGAATGTCAATTAACTGTACAAGGCTTTGCTTTTGAGTCATAAGTGTCTCCTTAGGAGCCTGCCTTTAATTGACTCGTAATCACCAAATCACCCTCTTTCAAGTCACCAGAAATGACTTCGGTCTTTGTTCCGTCGCTTGCTCCCGTGATAATCGAAAGCTGCTCGGCGTTATTGCCACGCAATACCCAAACCGTGCTTTGTCTTTGAGCCGCGGCCCCTCCGACATCATTGGACTTTTTATTGTTGCTTCGAGGCGGTCCCATCATCAAACTGCTCACAGCACTTGACCCCACCGACACACTAGGCACAAACCTCAACGCCGTATTGGGCACCAGTAACACGTTGTCGCGACTTTCAGTGACAATGCGTGCCGTTGCCGTCATTCCTGGGCGCAAGAGCAGATCATTATTGGCAACCGTAAGATAAGCAGTATAGGTCACCACATTGGTGGTTTCCTCGGTTTTATCGGGACCATAGGCCACTTTGGTGAGCGTCGCGGGAAAATTCTTATTGGGATAGGCGCTCACCGTGAAGGTTGCCTTCTGACCGGGTTTGACCATGCTGACATCGGCCTCGTCGACATCGATTTCCAACTCCAAGGTTCTCAAGTCACTTGCAATCGTTAAGAGTTCAACGGCTTGCAAAGAGGCCGCCACAGCATAACCCGGCTCAACCGAACGAGCCAGAACCACGCCATCGATGGGTGATGAAATATAGGCTTTCGTTAAGTCGGTATTGGCCGTTTCCAGTTCCGCCTCGGCATTTTGAATTTGAGCCTTTGCCGTTTCAACTGACGCTTCGGCACGTGCCACTACAGCAGCCTGTTCATCAATCTCTGTTTGAGCCGGAGTCTTTCCGCCAGAAAGCTTTCTCACGTTTAGTAGGCGCTGATATTTGGCATTGGCTTCCACTAGCGTGGCCTCGGCCTCTTTTTTGGTGGCTTGTGCACTCGCTAAAGCTGCCTTGGCTTTTAAGACCGTGGCCTGTAAATTAGCCGTATCCAGTTCGATGAGCACCTGACCACGCTTAATCGTATCGTTGACGTCAACCAGAACATTTTCAACGATGCCGGATAGTTCAGAGCCAATGGTGACCTCTCGCTCAGCTTCCAACGTACCGTTTGCTGTCACGTTGACAACCAGGTTCCCTCTGGAGATAGACTCTGTCAAATAGCGGGGGCCCGCCTCCTTAGAGCCCATCCACCAGGAAAAGGCGGAAATGACGACAACGGCCACAACGCCTGCCACCATCTTTTTCCTCATTGACCAGGTTTTGGGTTGCGCCTCGCCCAACAAGTTTTTAATCGCTTCTTTCTCGTTTGTCATAGACCTAATTCCTTTCCTGTTCGGCTGGCGGCATCCATCCGCCACCTAATGCTCTGTACAAATCGATATGAGCGATTGCCCAATCGGCCCGATTGCTTGCTTCACTGTCTTGTGCATCCAATAGAGAGCGCTGCGTTGTCAATACCGTTTGATAATCTTCCAAACCGCTTGAGTATTGCTGTAGTGCCAATTGCGCCGCAAGTTGACTGCTTTGCGTTGCTTTATGAAGAGAGGCTTTTTTCGCGGCGCTTGCCCGAATACCCGAAAGCGCATTTTCCGTTTCTTCCAAAGCTCCGACTAATGTTGCGGTATAGTCAGCCTGAGCGCGATCCAAGTTGGCTTTTTGAGTTTCTGTCGCTTCGATTGCATCACCCCAATTCAAAAACGGCATGGAAAGGGCGCCGACCAACGCACCGATTCCGGTACCGCTACTGCCTAAAGCCCCTACCGTCGCCGCAGCCGTACCAATGGTTCCGGTTAAAGATAAACTCGGCAAAAAGTCCGCTTGCGCAACACGAACATTTTCCATCGCGGCCCGCACAGATTCTCTTGCGGCTTGCACATCAGGACGCAAAGACAACACATCGGCAGGAATGGCAACAGCGAGATTTTCGGGTGGCACAGGGATCGGACCATCGGGCAAGGCCTGAATTGTCGCTAAAGGTAAAACAGTCAGTCGCGACAGAGCCGTTTGATATTGCAAAATGTTGTGATGGGTCGTCGCAATGGATGCTCTGGCGTTTTCATACTGCGCAATCGCTTGCTCATAATCCGTTGCTGAGACAAGCCCTGCCTCATAGCGCCATTGCGTCAAATCCATCGCTTCCTTGTAAGACTTTTCGCTCTGTAGAGCAATTTGCATACGGGTTTGAGCCAAACGAAGTTGCACATAAGTTAGTGCCACTTCGCTAGTCATCGCGCTTTTTGTATCTTCCAAGGTCAGCTCTGAAGCATGGGCGCTCGCTTGGGCGGCGCGTCTTGCCGAGACATCGCGTCCTCCGAAGCTAAAAGTCCAACTCGCAGAGGCATCCGCACCAAAACTCTCACTTGAAGAACCGTTTCGACGATTGCGGCTGCCATCAGCACCTAGCGTAGCGCTCGGGAATAATGAAGAAGTTGCGCCGCTTAATGCAGCCATTGCCGATCTCAAATTAGCACGCGCCGTCGCAATATCCGTATTGTTATCCAACGTCTTGGCGACAAGTTCGTTTAAAGTCGTATCCTGCCAACTGGCCCACCACTCTTTTGGGGCGACACGAAGCACTTGCTTTTGCGGCAATCCCTCGCCTTGACTCCACTGCGAAGGAATCACTGACTTTTGCTGCGCGGTCATTTCAACCGGCGCAACGGCGCAGCCACTCAAAAGAGCCGCCGACAGTACAAACAATAGGGGAATTTGACTCGTTTTCATAGCAAAATAAAAATCGTTCTCACTGTAAGTTTGCACGAAATTAATGTAAAGCGGTCCTCTCGAAAAGTACAAAATTGAAACAAAATAAATACTCCGTACTACTTAATCGTGAGACCGTGAGTTTTTTTTAGAATCCCTGTATCATTCGGTTTCCTTTAAATTTTTCGCTAATCGGCGCCTCTATGCAGCCAAAAATTCTTCTCGTTCATCACGATAGCGTCTTTGAAGCCTTGCTCGCGGATTTTTTAGTTTTTTGTGCTTACGAAGTCCGTGCAGTCTATTCTTTAAGTGACGCCATCGAATGCTGCAAGCAATCAAACTTTGAAATTGCGGTGATCGATTTAGCGAACGCTAATGATTGCACGCTCATCAATACCCTCTCGGGTCAATACCCTGATATGGCTGTCTTGGCCCTCGTCTCTTCTGATCTTGACGAGAAAATTTTGCACCGCTGCGCGTTGCCCGAAGAACAATGTCTGCGCTTACCGACCCCTTTGGTCAACATTCTGAATCAAATTAAGGAATTAGCTCAAAATCGCGAACGCAAACGTTTGCAAGCGCTAGAACCGATTAAAGTCGGACCGCTTGTCATTGATGAACAGCACAATAGCGCCAGTGTCAATGGCGCTCACCTTAATTTAACCGGAACCGAATTCGCACTTTTAAAACTTTTAGCCAAACATGCTGGCAAACCGGTTTCCAAAGCCATCATCTACCCTGAAGTGTTGGGACGACCACACGGTCAATACGACCGCGCCATCGACGTACATATCTCCAGCGTTCGGCATAAGCTCTCAGACTTTGCCGAGGACAACCTTCGAATCGAAAGTGTTCGAGGTGTCGGGTACCGCCTCACCAGTATTTAGCCTCTTGTGTCTCGAATCACTCATTATGTTTTTCTTTTTGAGAACTTAGGGTTTTTCGGCGGTATCTGCTAATTTCTGCTTTTTGTACGACGTTAGTCAAAACTCGAGATTTTCTTTCCCCCGACAAGCGATAAAAGGCGCACAATAAGAAAAGCGACTTTTTATTGTTTACCGATTAGGGGGATCATTATGAGTCAATATCCTGTAGAGAATCTTCGTACTGTAGCATTGGTGGGTCACGGGTCCACGGGCAAAACCACGTTGATGGAAGCACTTTTGTACCGTAATGGCGTCATCAGTGAAGTCGGAGCGGTTGAAAAAGGCAATACAGTGGGTGACTTCGATCCCATGGAAAAAGAAGCGCAGCATTCTTTGCGTACGACTGTGGCTCACCTTAATGCTCAGAAAGATGACGGCACACCGGTGCGCATTTTCCTATTGGATACTCCGGGGTATCCGGACTGCGTCGGTCAAGCATTGGGCGCCTTGGACGCAGTTAAAACCGTCTGCGTGGTCGTTGATGCCACCAAGGGCATTGAACTCATGACACGCCGCATGATGGAATGGGCTAAAGAGCGCAATCTTTGCCGAATGATTGTCGTCAACAAAATTGACCAACCCAATGTCGATTTAATGAAGCTTCTTATCGAACTACGTGAAGCGTTCGGCAATGAAGTTCTTCCGCTTAACTTGCCGAACAAAGATTGCTCACACGTGATCGACTGCTTCGACAATGACAAAGGTGAAGCCAACTTTGCCTCTGTGGAACGAGTTCACCAAGCTTTCGTGGAACGCGTCGTGGAAATGGACGACGAGACCATGGAACGCTACCTTGAAGAAGGTGCAGTTGACCCGAAGAGCTTACATGCTCCGCTCACAAAGGCCCTTCGCTTGGGACACATCATTCCGGTCTGCTACACCTCGGCAAAGAATTTAATCGGTATGCGCGATTTGATTAAGGTCTTTGTGCGTCACTTACCGAATCCGACCGAAGCGAACGCCCCGCTCTTTTACCGTCCCGACGGCTCTGAATATGTCACGATTCCAGATGCTAACCGTCCTGTCGTCGCCCACGTCTTCAAAGTGGTTAATGACCCCTATATCGGAAAGATTGGCTTATTCCGTTTGCATCAAGGCCGCATCACCAAAGACTCCACTTTGTTTGTTGACGACGGAAAGAAGCCTTTCAAGATCGGCAAACCGATCATGCTTCAAGGTAAGGAAGGTATCGAAGTCGATGAAATGAACCCCGGATATATCGGTGCTGTGGCCAAAGTTGATGACATCGTCTACGGCAGTGTGCTGCACGATGCCTCGATCGATGGCACGATCTACATGAAGAAGCTCAACTTCCCGAAACCGATGTTCGGTTTGGCCGTGAGCCCCGCACGACGCGGAGATGAAAGCCGAATGTCTGAAGTGATCGACAAGATGGTCAGCGAAGACCCGACGCTTGCGGTTGAACACGACGCCACGATGAACGAAACCGTTTTGCGCGGCTTAAGCGAACAGCACCTCAAATTGGTTTTGAAACGGATGGCGTCTCAATACAAATTGGAAATTCAAACCCGTACGCCGCGTATTCCGTATCGTGAAACCATTTCCGCCTCTGCCGAAGGTCATGCACGTCACAAGAAGCAAACGGGTGGCGCTGGTCAATTCGGCGAAGTTTTCCTTCGCATTGATCCCTTGCCTCGCGGCGCTGGCTTTAAGTTCGTTGACCAAGTCAAGGGCGGTGCTATTCCGTACAACTTGATTCCAGCTGTTGAAAAGGGCGTGAAGGAAGTTTTGGATCAAGGCTATATTGCCGGCTACCCCATCTACGACGTTCGCGTGACGGTCTATGACGGTAAATATCACCCCGTTGACAGTAAGGAAGTCGCATTCGTCGCTGCTGGCCGGAAAGCCATGCTGGACGCCCTTTCTCGCGCCAATCCGACATTGTTGGAGCCGATTGTCCGCATTGAAATCCTTGCTCCTGACATTTACATGGGTGATATCGCTGGTGACCTCGCCAGTCGTCGCGGTCAAGTCAGCGGCACTGAAAATCTCACGGGCGGCATGATGCTCATCACGGGCCGCGTGCCATTGACAGGCCTTGACGGATATGCCAACCGCTTAAATGCCTTAACACAAGGCGCCGGCAGCTACTCGGTGGAATTGCAAGCCTACGAACCGGTTCCCGCCGCCGTTCAGGCTGAATTGGCAAGCCACTATCAACGCAAGGCCGAAGAAGATTAATTCAGAATCATCAATCATCGGTCATTAAAACGGGACGGTTAACGAATCAATAGCCGTCCCGCTTTTGAAAAAGGTGGTGTGTACTCACAAAACAGATAGCCTTTCGGCTAAAATACCTCGGTTATTGGGTGGGAGTAATCCCCTATTAAGTTTGGAGCATATATGCGAACCGAATATGCCGGTCTTATCAATGAAAAATTCATTGGTCAAACGGTGACCCTTTATGGTTGGGCTCACCGCCGCCGTGACCACGGTGGAGTCATTTTTATCGATTTGCGTGACCGTGAAGGTCTTTTGCAAGTTGTTTGCGATCCGGATCGTCCGGACGTGTTTGCAACGGCCGAAGCCGTACGTAACGAATATTGCTTGAAAGTGGTTGGCCTCGTGCGCGCCCGTCCCGAAGGCACGCTCAATCCCGACCTCGTCTCAGGTGGTGTCGAAGTCCTTTGCCAAGAATTGGAAATCCTTAATAAGTCGGAAACGCCTCCGTTCCACTTGGATGACGAAAATCTGTCTGAAACGACGCGATTGACCTATCGCGTGCTCGATCTTCGCCGTCCTCAAATGCAACGCAATCTCAAGTTGCGTTACAAAGTGGCCTTGGCCATTCGCAACCACTTGGACAAAGAAGGTTTCATCGACATCGAAACGCCGATGTTGACGCGCAGCACCCCTGAAGGTGCCCGTGACTACTTGGTTCCGAGCCGCGTCCATGACGGTCACTTCTATGCCTTGCCGCAATCGCCTCAGCTTTTCAAACAATTGCTGATGGTTGCCGGTTTTGACCGTTACTACCAAATCGTCAAGTGCTTCCGTGACGAAGACTTGCGTGCCGACCGTCAACCGGAATTCACTCAGGTGGATATCGAAACCTCGTTCTTGACCGAACAGGAAATCCGCAACCTGATGGAAAATATGATCCGTGATGTGTTCAAAGAAACCATCAACGTGGATTTGCCCGATCCGTATCCGGTGATGACCTGGACGGAAGCCATGACTCGTTTCGGTTCCGATAAACCGGACCTTCGAATCAAAGGCATTGAATTGCGCGAAATCACCGATCAAGTTCGTGACTGCCAATTCAAGGTTTTCCGTTCTGCCACCGAGTTGCGTGACGGTAAGGTTGTGGCAATGAATGTGCCGCACGCAGCCAGCATGCCGCGCTCTGAAATTGACGCCTACACCGAATTCGTTAAGATCTACGGTGCCAAGGGCTTGGCTTATATCAAAGTCAATGATAAGGCCAAGGGACGCGAAGGCTTGCAAAGCCCGATCGTGAAGAACCTCTCCGATGAATTGCTGCAACACATTTTGACCGTTACCGGTGCTCAAGATGGCGACGTGATCTTCTTCGGCGCTGATCGTGCCAAGATTGTTTATGACTCGCTCGGCGCTTTGCGCTTGAAGATCGGCCATAGCGACTTCGGTAAAGAAAACGGCCTTTATGAAGAAGGCTGGAAGGCTCTGTGGGTGGTTGACTTCCCGATGTTTGAGTACGACGACGAAGAACAACGTTGGGTTGCTTGCCACCATCCGTTCACGATGCCCAAACCCGAACATATCGATCTGTTAAGTACAGATCCGGGTAAGTGTTTTGCTCAAGCCTATGACATGGTGTTAAATGGCTGGGAAATCGGCGGTGGTTCCATCCGTATTCACCGCGCCGATATTCAAAGCAAGGTCTTCAGTGCCTTGAAGATCGGCCCTGAAGAGGCTCGTGCCAAGTTTGGCTTCTTGCTCGATAACTTGCAATACGGTGCGCCTCCTCATGGTGGTATCGCCTTCGGTTTGGATCGTATCGTCACCATCATGGCTGGCGCTCCTTCCATCCGAGACGTCATCGCTTTCCCGAAGACTCAACGTGCTCAGTGCTTGCTTACGAACGCACCTGCGCCTGTCGATGAAAAGCAATTACGCGAATTGCACATCCGTTTGCGTAATCCCATTAAGGAATAATCAGACACCCTTAGTGCAAAGGCCGGCAACCGAAAGGCGCCGGCCTTTTTAATGAATACCCAATTCAAAAAACTCAGAAATTAAATAAGGGATCCCCACGATCATCCCACGGATCTTGAGTAATCGCAGTTTCTGTCACAACATTTTGGGTGTCAAACTGTACCCAAAATGCCATGGCGTGACCGCTTGACTCACGGAACCGATACATAAAAGCGGTTTGATTCTGGAGCTTAAAGTCGTACTCTTGGGCACAACGACCAAACATTTGAAACACATCCTGCTTGGTGTGTTTACCAGGGATGACCAATTTAAAATGGTCCTCATTCATCAGTAACTCCTTACCAATGAATTGCCCCTGCTTGTCAAAGTGCATCCAATAACATTCCCGCCCATAGGGTTGACCGGAATACACCAAGGTAAATGAACCGTCGTTGTGATCAATTCGAGAGTCCGGAGCTCCGAGTTCATTGACCACCAAACTCTCCGACTGGCCGAGTTCGATCAAGTCCGGATGGGCACAACCGGCTAAAACCGCCACTCCCGCAAGCGCCGCAACGATAAGCTTTAACCGCATAACAATCTCCTGCTAATCGCGTATTTGAGCCAATTGTAGTCCTACAACGATGTCTGCCACAATCTTTTCTTGACTTACGAAGCGCACTACAATGGAAAGAAAATCGCTCGGAATTCGTTATGTCTGTTATTCGACTCGCCCTCACATCAACCATGACCATCCAAGCGATGGCCACCGCCAGCACAGTGACCTTGTCAGCCATTGCACCCTTGGTTGCTCAGGCCATTGGTGTGCCCAGCTCCTTTATCGGCACATACGTCTGTTTTCTTTACATCGGGGCAGCCATAGCCGCTGTTTCAGGGGGCACCATGGTTACCCGATTCGGCGGGATTCATGTCTCTCAAGGGTGCCTGATTCTTGCCGCTATCGGGCTCATCATTAGTGCGATCCCTAATTTCTGGATTATCTGTTTCGGCGGTTTTTTGTTGGGTTTAAGCTACGGACCGATCACGCCCTGCTCAAGCGACATTTTGGCTCACACGGTTCCCAAAGAACGCATGGGCTTTGTTTTCTCCCTAAAGCAAACAGCTGTTCCACTCGGCAGTGCCATCGCAGGATTCATAGTCCCGAGTGTGGCGTTGTGGGCTAATGACTGGAAAGCCGGTCCTCACTTTATGGCCATTGCCGCATTGTGTGTCGCCCTTTTGGTTTTGTACCACCGAAATCTGTTGGATGATCACTACGACAAGAATGCCCGATTCGATGCGCGAGCTGTCATCAACGCGTTACGGTTGGTCACCTCCCAAAACGGTTTACGCCGCATGTGCATTGTGTCTTTCGTCTACAACGGCACTCAGATGTGTGTTTTCAGTTTCATCGTGGCGTACATGGTTGAGGACATTCATATCCCGATTGTGCTCGCCGGGATGGCGTTGAGCGCTGCCAGTATCGGCGGCATGTGCGGGAGACTTTTTTGGGGAGTCTTTGCTGACAAAATCCATTCTCCGCGGATCACGCTTGCTATTTTGGGCGCCTTGATGGCAAGTATGTTGGTCGTCACCGGATTTTTCTCTGAGTCGGTTCCCGCCTTTTTGATGATTGCGGTCTGTTTCTGCCT
The DNA here is from genome assembly GCA_900546995.1 of uncultured Sutterella sp. Lineage (GTDB taxonomy): Bacteria > Pseudomonadota > Gammaproteobacteria > Burkholderiales > Burkholderiaceae_F > Aphodousia. The sequence goes on along the minus strand of URFF01000002.1, from coordinate 47,616 downwards.
TGGCGCGTCCGCCATCGGTTGGAACGGCGTCTACCTTGCCCAAGTTGCCCGAATTGCCCCGAAAGGCAAAGCCGGTGTTGCAACCGGCGGCACCCTGTTTTTCGCGCGATCTTTCTACCGTTAGGCTTTGGTGCCGTTCACTCGGTTTTCGGTGCCTATTACGAAAGTTTTTACCTGACGGCCGCCCTTTGCCTGGCGATAGCCCTTTGGTTATTCGTCAGTAAAGGTGAGTCGGCAGCTCAAGGATGAACCTGCTCTTGCTTCACATCGGTTTCAATCGCATCAATTAACGCGTGAAAACTAGCCCGAACCTGATCCTCGGCGCACCCGAGGATCAAGGCGTCTTCCAGTGCGTCTTTGAGCATGGAACGCAGCTCCTCGTAATTTTCATTTAGAACTTTGACTTTTTCAGTGCACGAGACCGGCGTTCCATCCGGTTTGGTCCAACAAGGGACTCCCAAATCACTTTTGCTTTCCATAGGTTTCAAATTTCTTTAGTACTAACGCCATTTGCTGCTCGTTCAGCAATTTCGGTTCCCCTAATTGACGGACCATCAAATAACAACGAGCCAAATTTTCCACTTCAACGGCTAATTGCAACGCTTTTTGCAGATTGGTTGCCGTGGCAATGACTCCATGATGTCCTAAAAGACATGCCCGAATACGCCCGGATAAAGCAGAGGCGGCGGCTCTTGCGAGTTCCATGCTTCCAAAAGGTTGATAAGGCACGCAAGGGATATGGTCGCCGCCGGCAGCCGCGACCATATAGTGAAAGGCTGGAATTGACATTTCCTGGAAAACGCAGAGATTGGCGCAAGCCGAGTGGGTATGAACGATGGCGCCAATCTCTGCGTTTTCTCTATAGATCTGAGCATGCATTTGCCACTCACTTGAGGGCAAACGATCGCTCACAATATCGGTAAGCGAATCCGCTGACAAGGGCACAAAGACAATATCACTCGGCTTTAAAGCGTCATAAGCGATGCCTGTCGGTGTAATTAAAAAACCGGGCACCGAATGAAAAGTCGTTCGCACGGAGACGTTACCGCTCTTATTGACATTGATGCCAAGCTCATTCATCTGTCGAGCCGTTTCTATAACCTGAGGCTCGGCCTGCATCTTTGCGTTTCTCACCAATGCATTCTCCTTCTAGCCCCTTCAGGGAAAAGCCGAGTAAGAAATTCCGGCGCGCAGACCCCTCTTTCAGTAATAATGCCCGTGACCAAACGAGCCGGTGTCACATCAAACGCTGGATTTTCGACATTCGTCAAAGGACTGATGATTTCAACTTCGGTCACTTGTCCCTTCGCATCCAACCCTCTTACGCGACGCAACTCATCACCATTGCGATTTTCGATTTCAATACTGTGTTTACCGTCTTGAATGGTCCAATCAATGGTGGAAGAAGGAGCCGCCACGTAAAACGGAACATCCATATCTTTGGCAGCCAGTGCTTTCAAATAAGTTCCGATTTTATTTGCGACGTCTCCAATGGCCGTAATACGGTCAGCACCAACCAAAACCATGTCCACTTCACGATGTTGCATCAAGTGACCTCCGGCATTATCAGCAATAACCGTATGAGGCACTCCGCTTGCCTCAAGCTCCCAAGCGGTTAAAAGACCTTGGTTACGTGGGCGCGTTTCATCGACCCAAACGTGTAACGGAATGCCCTGCTCAAACGCGATATAGACTGCTGATAACGCCGTACCGTAGTCAACCGTCGCTAACCACCCTGCATTGCAATGCGTGAGAATATTGACCGGCGCTCTCTTTTTCGCATAAAGCTCAGCGATGACTTTAGCTCCGTGCGTACCGATAGCCCGATTGGCAAGCACATTGGCTTGCGTTAATGTTTCTGCCAACTTGACCGCCACACGAAAGCGCTCACGCGGCCCATAGGGCATCACCGCGGTAACAATCTGATCCACTCCCCATTGCAAATCCACAGCTGTCGGCCGGGATGCAATCAGTTCACTGCGAGCGACATGAATGGCATCATCGTCCGGATTGTCTCGAATCGCAAGGACCATCCCCCAAGCACCAGTAATACCAATTAACGGTGCACCACGAACTTTCATCGTCGCGATAGCATTAACGACTTCCCGCCACTCAGAAAGCTCTAGTTTCTCAAAACGAAACGGCAACTGGGTTTGATCAATAATGCCAATTCGTTGACCGTCATCTAAAGACCAAATACTGCGAGTCGGTACGCCGTTGACTTTCATACAATAAACCGACGCCTTTAGCTCCAAGCGAAACCAAGGAAAAGACGTCGCCTCCAAGGACAAAACAACAAACGATAAGCCGCTTAAAAAGTTCGAGAATAACCTCGTTATATGCCATCGTTTGTTCGTGACAATAGGCCGAAAATCGGTTAAACGATCGGGCTGCTGATCCTAAAATCCCTAAAGATTTCAGGTTGATTTAATTGTATCAAACCTCTTTTACGCGACGAATAAGAAATCGCTTAATAAGCGCTTTAGCGCCGATACGGTACAATGGCAGCGAATTGTCGTTTTTTATGAATTTTGTTTCGTTCGCAATGAATACTTCTCATCAATTAAGCCAAGCCCTAAAACCGCGCTCCATCGCGCTCATCGGTGCAAGTGACCGTCCGAATTCTCGTGGTGCGGTTTTATGGCGTAATCTTGTGAACGGCGGTTTTCAGGGCGCGCTGTACCCTGTTAACCCAAAGTACCAATTTTTAGGTGAAATTGCGTGTTATCACTCAATCAAAGAGATTGTTGACCCTATTGATCTTGTGATTTTGGCAACACCAGCCAAAGCGGCAGAAAAGCTCTTGAGTGAAATTGCTCAAAAAGGAACCCGCTGGGTAGCGCTTGCTCCCAGTGACACCGATATCACCTCCGATCCATCCTGGCAGGCCCAAATTGTTAACCATGCGAAAACCTTGGGGCTACGTCTCATCGGTACTGATTGCTTGGGGATCATGAGACCGGAAATCGGTTTAAACGCCAGCTACTGGGACACGTTGCCTAAAAGCGGTGAAGTCGGTTTTGCCTCGCAATCCGGCGTCATTGGGACGTCTGTGCTTTCTTACGCACGAATTAATGGACTAGGCTTTTCCACACTGATTAACACAGGTGATGAGATTGATGTCAGTATGGACGAAGTCATTGACTTCTTGGCTGAAGACAAAAACACTCGGCTCATTGTCGTTCACATTGAAGGAATTCGTAATCCACGAGAATTTTTTTCCGCTGTTCGCGAAGCCTCACAGAAAAAACCAGTGATTGTGCTCAGAGGCGGACAAAGCCTGCCGGCTGGTCAACTTTTAACGAGCCGCATGGGTGTGCCCGCCGGAGAAGACAGCTCTTTTAACGCACTCTTAGAGCGCGCCGGTGGTATTCGTGTCACCAACTTTGATGATTTGATCACCGCAATTGAAACATTCACTCAACGGCGGTTGCCCAGAGCTAATCGAATCGGCATTATCAGTAACGGTTGCGGGTTTGGTGTTTTAGCCGCCGATGCGGCCTCTTCCTGCGACGTTCAATTGGCCTCACTGTCGCGAAACACGACTCGGCGTTTAGCAGAAATTTTCAATAACCCTTTGATCACCACCAATCCTGTTGATCTCTGGGCTGACGCCGATCCAAGACGAATTAAATTGGCTGTTGACGCACTCAATCAAGATGAAAACGTGGATGCCATTTTGGTCATCACAGCCCCCACATTTGCCGCTCCCGTCGATCGGGTTTGTGATGCGATCGCTTACTCAACCGACACAACCTTCAAGCCGGTATTTACCGCTTGGCTGGGGGATGCGCAAACGAGCGCCGCGGCCAATCGTCTGCGCGGTCATCCGATCACCGTTCTTCGTAGCCCAGAGATGACAATCCGTGGTTTTTCGTTAATGAGCCGTTACGCGCAAAACAAACGCTTCATAACCAACACCGTCGTACAAAGCGAAGCACAGTGGCCATTGGATATTGACGCGGCTCGCGAAGTCATCAAAGAGGTTCTTCATAGTGGCCGCTACGAGCTCAATGAATGGGAAACCAAACGTGTCTTTGCCTGCGCAGGATTAAGTACCGCAAGCGGAATCTTTGTCAAGTCGCCCGTCGAAGCGGTTGATGCAGCCAAAACACTAGGCTTTCCGGTTGTCTTAAAAGTGCTCGCTGACGGCATTGACCACAAAAGTAACGTCGGAGGCGTTCTTTTAGACATTCGTAGTGAAAAGGATGTTCATGATGGTGCCGTGCGCATGTTTGAAGAGGTGCGAAAAAAGGCACCCTACGCCGCCATTCGCGGTCTCTTCGTTCAACGGCACATCCATTTACCAAGCGGACGGGAAGTCAGCGTCGCCGTTCACACCGATCCCCGATTCGGGCCGGTTATCAGTTTTGGTCCCGGTGGCATGGCAAACAGTCTTTATAACGACACCGCGGTTGAACTATTGCCGCTTACCGATCCGTTGACCCGTAAACTGATTCAAAAGCCTCGAATGGCAAAGCTTCTTGACCAATACCGCGGCATGCCCGCCGTTAACCAAGAAGCATTGGTGCAAGTACTGATGCGTATTTCCAAATTGGTCACGGAAATTCCCGCCATCCGCAACCTACATATTGAACCGTTATTGGTTGATGATGGCGGTTGTATCATTCTGGATGCTCATATCGGTGTGGCCGACATGCCGTTGGCAAAAGACAGTCTCGCCTCACATATGGTTGTTTCGCCTGAGCCGCAACTCACCGAGGAATGGCTTTCCCTGAAAAACGGAGCGGTCACATTACGCTCCATTCGACAACAAGACTTTGAAGCAATCAAACGTTTCTTGTCACGCTTGTCGCCCAGATCAGCCTATTTGCGCTTTCACATTTCCTCAACCGATCTGGCCAGAGAAAAGATTATTGAATTAACCAATATTGACCACAACCGAGAAGTCGCTATTGTCGCTTGCGATACGGAGATGTCCGAAGAGATTCGCGCCGTCGCCCGATACAAACGCTTAAATGGTTCTGATGTTGCCGAATTCGGCGTGGTCGTTGAAGATGGCTGGCAAAAAAGAGGGTTGGCGAAACTCATGATGACTCAGCTCGGCCTGGAGGCTCGACGCATGGGTGTAAAAACGCTTATCGGCTACGTGCTAAAGGGAAATGAAGCGATGTATTCGCTGATGCAGTCGCTCGGCTACACGCGTCAAGCGGACAACGACGATGACTCTTTTATCCTTTTCACACTGAATTTGAATTAATCATGTCTGATTTATCCATCACTTTTGAGAAAAATGTCTATCAAATCGCGATCACGCGTACGCAAAACCGAAATACACTGTCTTCGGAAACCTGTGTACAAATGATCGAAGCTCTGGCTGAAGCTCAACGTAATCCGGATGTTCATTGTGTCATTTTGCGCGGTGATGATGCTATTTTTTGCGCCGGCGCTGATTTGCAGGAAACACTTCATCGCACCGAGGCAACTTCTGCAGCTTATGATGCCTTAATTGAAGCGTTGATTGCTTTTGATAAGCCGCTCATCGCGGCGGTGTTAGGCCCCTGCGTTGGGCTTGGTGTTGCACTCCTAAGTTACTGCGACTTAGTCTACTGTGGCGAAAAAGCACTCTTTTCAATTCCCTTTACGGCGTTGGGGCTTACCCCTGAATATGGTTTGTCGTACACCGTTGTGTCAAAAGCGGGGTATCACAAAGCAAGTGAAAAGTTCTTCCTAAGTGAACCGATTTCCGCAAAGGAAGCGCTGGAGATGGGGATTGTGAACGGCGTTTTCAAAGACGAAAACCTCGTCGCAGAAGTACTCAAACGGGCAGCTCGTTTAAGCCAAATGCCTTTAGGCAGTCTGCGTGCCACCAAACACTTGCTACGCCACGCCCAGGCTCATGCATTGCGTGCAGCCACGAACTTGGAAAAAGAGGTCCTCAAAGAACGTCTTCAAAGTGAGGAGGTTCGCGAAGCCTTTCAAGCCTTCACCGAAGGACGTAAACCCAATTTTTCCTAATAACCGACCCCTTCAAAGGACGTCTGCGTCATGGCAATGATCGAAATTAAAAATGTCAGTAAGTGGTATAGCGAAACGTTTCAAGTACTCAAAAATTGTTCTGCCACCGTCAACAAAGGTGAGGTTGTTGTGGTCTGCGGTCCGTCGGGTTCCGGTAAGTCAACTTTAATCAAAACGGTTAATGGTCTGGAGCCTTTCCAAGAGGGTGAAATTCTTGTCAATGGAATTAACGTGGGAGACCCCAAGACTGATCTTCCCCGGCTTCGCACCCATATTGGAATGGTTTTTCAACATTTTGAACTTTTCCCGCACCTGAGCATTATCGACAATTTAACGCTTGCGCAAATGAAAGTTTTGGGACGCTCGCGCTCTGAGGCTACCGAACGCGGCTTGTCTCTTTTAAAGCGTGTTCATTTATCCAGTCACGCTGATAAGTTCCCTGCTCAGCTTTCCGGCGGCCAACAGCAACGTGTTGCAATCGCCCGAGCCCTGGCAATGGATCCGGTCTGCATGCTGTTTGATGAGCCCACCTCGGCACTGGACCCAGAAATGATCAATGAAGTGCTCGATGTGATGGTGGAACTTGCTCATGACGGCATGACGATGATCGTTGTCACCCACGAAATGGGCTTTGCCAGACGAGTCGCTGACAGAGTTCTTTTCATGGAAAACGGTGAAATCTTAGAAGATGCTCCAACGCAAGAATTTTTCACAAATCCCCGCTCAGACCGCGCGGTGCAGTTTCTGTCAAAAATTCTCAACCACTAGTGACGTCTTTGACATGATTTGTCATACATTTAAGGCAGTGATGATGCAGACTTGTTGCCATGCAATGGTATGATGACCGTATGATAATTTTGAAGGTTTTATATGATTGAACACGCGCACACCAACCACTCTACGATCACGCTTGCGCGCACCGTATTGGAAAAAGAAGCTCAAGCCATTGAGTACCTTGCCAATCATTTGGATGACTCATTTTTACGAGCCGTCCAGTGTCTATTAAACTGCAAAGGCCGTGTCGTTGTTTCGGGCGTCGGCAAAAGCGGCCACGTCGGACGCAAATTGGCTGCCACCCTGGCATCCACCGGAACGCCGGCATTTTTTGTTCATGCTGCTGAAGCGGCTCATGGCGACCTCGGCATGATCACCAAAGACGACGTCGTCATTGCCATTTCCAATTCTGGGACGACCTCTGAGCTATTGACCATCGTGCCGCTTCTTAAACGCGAAGGCACCCCCCTTATTGCGATGACATCCGCCCCGGATAGCACATTGGCTCATTACGCAGACATTCATTTGGACATCGGTGTGCGTCAAGAAGCGTGTCCTCTAGGACTTGCTCCGACAACCAGTACAACCGCGACGCTTGCCATGGGGGATGCGTTGGCTGTTGCATGCTTAGATGCAAAGGGCTTTAACGCCGAAGACTTCGCACACTCTCATCCGGGTGGCGCTTTGGGACGCCGTCTCTTGATTCATGTTAAAGACGTTATGCGGACCGGCGAGGCTGTCCCAAGCGTTGAAGACTCTGTCACGGTCTTGGATGCTGTACGAGAAATTACGAAAAAGCATATCGGCATGACTGCGGTTGTCAATAAGAACAATCAAGTGGTCGGCATTTTCACCGAAGGTGATTTGCGCCGTCTTATTGAAAAACGAGGCGACATTCGCTCTATCGGCATCGCAGAAGTCATGACGCCGACGCCGAAAACCATTTCAGAGGGTGCATTGGCGGCAGAGGCTGCGCACATACTTGATATGGCCCTTTGCAATCAGCTTTTGGTCGTAGACTCTGATAACCATTTAATCGGTGCTTTGCACTTGCACGATCTGATGACCGCCAAAGTGATTTGAGGAAACGTATGACCTTAATTGAGCGCGTTCGTAAAATAAAACTATTGATCTGCGATGTTGACGGTGTGCTCACCGACGGCAAAATTTACATCGGAAATGACGGCGAACTCTTTAAAGCGTTCAACGTTAAAGACGGCTTGGGCATCAAAATGCTTCTTGCCAACGGTATTGATGTTGCCATCCTAACTGCGCGTTCCTCGCAGATTTTGCAAAAGCGAACGGCCGAACTGGGAATCACCAATGTCTTACAGGGGCAGCGTGACAAGGTCAAAGGATTGGGAGTCTTGCTGGAGAAAACTGGACTCCAACCCGAAGAAATCGCCTACATCGGAGACGATCTGCCTGACTATGCGGTCATACAGAAGGTAGGACTAGCGGCCTGTCCCAAAGATGCCAATGAGTCAATCGTTGAGCTTGCTCATTTTCAGAGCCGATTCAACGGCGGTGACGGTGCCGTCCGAGAGCTTTGTGAATTGATTTTAAAGACTCAGGGACTGTGGCAAGAGACATTGCACTCGATGTTCATGAACCCTGATCCGCAGGCCAAACATCACTATTGAGAGAAACGACCATGCGTGAGCGTATTACTGCCATAATTGCCATTATCTTGTTGCTCATTCTTATCGCAGCAAGTTATTGGTATGCGATGCAGTCCACCTATAGCAATTTGCGCTACCTTCCCAGTGAAGAGTCGCCTGACTTTATCGCCGGTGGAGCAACTCTGATCTCCTTTGATCAGAATGGAGTCGCAGACTCAAAACTCAAAGCCAAGGAACTTCGTCATTACTCCGATGACCGTATGACCATGATTGAACCCGAAGCCGTTACCGTTTCACCTAATAAACCAGTCACTCATGCACAGGCCTTGACCGGTCGAAGCGACGACGGCGGTGCGACGTTTATTTTTAAAGGGGATGTGGTCATTACACGTGTAGCGACCGGCAATACCCCAACCACACGATTGGAAACCCAATCCATGACCGTGTACACCGATACCAATCGGTTTGAAACAGACGATGATGTTTTAATTACCAGCGGCCGCGATACCGCGCAGGGTCAAGGGATGGTTTTTGACAATATGGAGAGAACCGTCGAATTAAAGAATCAAGTCACTACGGTCTTGCAACCTCGCAATAACAACCAACGTTTATTGCCGTCAACGACTCGTTAGTCATTAATTCCATGGAAACCATTATGAAAAAACTCACGGTAATTGCCTTGACTTTAGCACTAACGAGCAATCTGGCCTATGCACTCTCGAGCGATCGAAACCAACCCATTCGGATACAGGCCGATCATTTTCTGGGTGACGAAATTAAGCAAACGGCCACTTATACCGGTAGTGTTCGGGTCGATCAAGGTAGCATGAGACTGACGGGGAACCGTCTGGAACTCGTCGAAACGGCCAAGGGATACCATGTTGGAACACTAACCGGCAATCAAGCCACATTTAGACAAAAGCGAGATCCCAAGGTTCGAGGTGTTGAGGAATGGATCTCCGGTCATGCTCAAAAGATTGTTTACGAAGAGCAAACCGGCGTAATTACTCTTACCGGCAACGCGCTCGTTGAACGTAGTGAAAACGGTATCGTCAAAGATCGAGCCGAAGGCTCAAAGATTATTTACGATACGCTGCGATCACGTACAATTATCCAAGGCAATCAAGACGGTCGTGCTCGAACTGTGATCGCTCCTCGAAATAAGCAGCAAGCGAACAACAAAAATGGACAAAATTCAGCACAGCTAAAATCGAGTACCAGTGTTTCGTCTCGCTAAAAAAGGACTGTATTGTGACAAATACCACTCAACAGAAGCCTCAAACTCATTCGAATACAGATCCGCTGGAAGCGGCTGCTCAAAAACCACTCCAGCCGACGTACACGCTGGAGGCTAAGGGCCTGAAAAAACGTTACGGTAGCCGCTGGGTCGTTCAAGATGTGTCCTTGTCTGTCAAAAGCGGGGAAGTTGTCGGGCTTCTCGGACCAAACGGCGCCGGTAAAACGACTACGTTTAACATGGTTGTTGGACTCATCGTGGCCGATGGCGGCACGATTGAACTTAACGGTCAGTCCATTGCCCATCTTCCAATCTACAAACGGTCGCGTTTGGGTGTCTCTTACCTTCCGCAGGAAGCCTCGGTTTTCCGCCGAATGACCGTTGAAGAAAACATTCGAGCCATTTTGGAATTGCAAACCGATGAAAATGGCAAAGCCTACTCATCTAGTGTCATTGATCAAAAACTGGATGATTTGCTCGATGAGTTGCAGATTGCTCGACTTCGCACCAATACCGCCATGAGCCTATCCGGTGGTGAACGCCGCAGAACAGAAATTGCTCGCGCACTTGCAGCTGAACCAAAGTTTATTTTGCTTGACGAACCATTTGCTGGTGTGGACCCCATTGCAGTGATCGAAATTCAACGCATTATCCGCTTCTTAAAAAATCGTGGCATCGGGGTATTGATCACGGACCACAATGTCCGCGAAACTTTAGGCATCTGTGATCACGCTTATATCATTTGTGACGGCGGCGTGCTGGCAAGCGGCCACCCGAATGATATTGTGCAAAACGAAGACGTACGGCGAGCTTATTTAGGAACTACGTTCCGTATGTAAGTTTATGAATCAAATCTATCAATACCTTCCGTCATCGAATGTGATTTTTCTATCTTCGATGCAGCACACCACAAAAAAGCGTGCTTTCGAAGAAGCGAGTCTCGTTTTTCAGATGTCCGGCGTCCCTCACACAACGGTGTTTGATGCGCTTTTTGCCCGTGAGCGATTAGGGAATAACTCTTTGGGCGGCGGTGTTTGTCTTCCGCACTGCCGTCTGGAAGGTATTGAACGCCCCATGGCGGCCATTGTCTTACTGCATCGTCCCATTCCAATTGACCCCATTCCAATTGATACCAAACCGGTCGATATCTTCTTTTTCCTCGTTGTTCCAGAAACCGGAAATGACGAAGATTATCTGGATTTGCTGCGAGAAAGCATCACCATGCTCGAAGACCGACAGTTTTGTAATCGGTTAAGGCGTTCGGAAAATCCCGTGGAAGTTTGCGCTTGTGTCATGAATTGGGTTCCACCTAACTCCTTGGTCATTGAATCCCAGGATGAGAAATTGTCTCAAGAATGGGAGCAGTTAAACGAAGAAGTCGAGGCCGAGGCTGAGCACGAAGAAGCTGTTGAAGAAACCGATATTCCTGCTGTGGCAGCCGTCGAAACTGAAAGCGTGCACCGAAGCTAATGCCCTGGTAGCTCCCGCACTCGCAAAAAGCCCCCAAAAAGTCAATCAGGTGAAACCTTTTTCAGTACAATGGTTTTGCCTTAAGGCCACAAGCGAAGGAGTCTCTCATGCGATTGATTATTGTCACCGGCTTATCTGGATCCGGAAAATCGGTTGCGATTCGGCAACTTGAAGATATCGGCTACTACTGCATTGATAACTTGCCGCTGTCCTTTATCATTCCCGTCGCGAAAGACTTATCAAAAACTCAAGACTATGTTGCTTTCGCAGTGGATGCTCGCAGCAGCTTTTCCGACATTGATCAACCCAATGCGCTCCTGGAGGAACTTCGCAAACAAAATTGGGATGTCCGCATTCTTTTTCTGACAGCCTCCACGCCGGAGCTTGTTCAACGTTTCTCGGAAACTCGCCGTCGCCACCCTCTAACGCTGCGCCTGGAAGCCGCTGGGAAAACATTAAGTCTTTCAGAGGTGATCGCGCGAGAGCGTGAAATTATGGAGCCGTTTAGCCTGACAGCTCATGTTCTGGACACCACTGGCTTACAAAGCAACACTCTGCGCACTTGGGTCAAAACATTTGCCGACGCACCGCACAGTAACCTTAACCTGACGTTTGAATCGTTCGGCTACAAGCATGGGATTCCAATCGCCGCTGATTTGGTTTTTGATGTTAGAAACCTTCCCAATCCTTACTATGATCCGACTTTGAGACCTTACACTGGTCGGGATAAACCGATTATTGAGTACATGCAGCAGCAACTCGTTGTTCAGGAAATGGTCGACGATATTGCCAACTTCATCACCAAATGGCTTCCAAGTTACCAAGCTACCAACCGACAATATCTAACCATTGCGATTGGTTGCACCGGTGGACAGCATCGCTCGGTCTATGTCGCGGAAACTTTGGCCAAGCGTTTCTCTGAGCAATTCCCCTTTGTCTTGTTGCGTCACCGTATCATTGGGCAACGGAAGGAGCCTGCCAAAGGGTTGACTCAAAGCGCCTAACCAAAGAAAAAGGTTTTAACTAACACTTCTATCGGCATCGGCAACGCCACGCGTTGCATGTCCGAAGCTTTGACCCAAAGCCCGTGCAACTCTGAAACGTCGTTTTTGAGTTTTAGCGCGATGGGATAAAGATGTAACCGATAGTGAGAAAAATCATGGACGATAGGTGAAAGCGCCCGAGCGTTTTGCACGTCGACGCCTTTTTGGCGCCACAGTTGCTCTGCGCTTTGCTCATCGACTAATCCGTCAAGTTGTGGCAGGCAATAAAGTCCTTGCCAAACCCCCTTATCCATTCGTTTCTGAACAAAAAAACGATCCTCTTTCCATAGCAGGAAAAATGTGGCCTCTTTTTCGGGACGAACTTTTTTCGGTTTGGGTAACGGTAATGTATTTTGCACCCCGAGTTGATTCGCTTTGCAGGATTGGCAAAACGGACAGATCGTACAACTGGGATTTCGTGTGCAGACGGTTGCTCCCAAATCCATCAATCCCTGAATATAAGCCCCAATATCATGATCGGGGAGCAATTCTTCAGCCAAAGCCCACAAGTCTTTGGTCGCTCGCGCACCGTCCAAGGGATGCTCAATGGCAAAATAACGAGCCAAAACGCGCTTCACATTACCGTCTAATATGGTTTCTTTTTGACCGAAACTAAAGGCGACAATCGCCGCAGCAGTACTTCTGCCGATACCCGGTAGAGCCTCCCACTCTTGGCGCGTTTTAGGGAAAGTCCCTCCGTACTGACTGACCAATAGTTTGGCCGCTTTATGCAAATTCCGAGCTCTGGAGTAATAGCCCAATCCAGCCCACAGTGCCATCACCTCATCTTCGCTAGCCTGAGCCAAATCAGAAACGGTCGGGAAACGCTTTATAAAGCGTTCAAAATAGGTGGTCACGGTGACTACCTGCGTCTGTTGCAACATCACCTCAGAAAGCCAACGCGCATAGGGATCCTCTGTTTGCCAGGGTAGTTGATGCCGCCCAAATTGTTTTTGCCAACGAATCAGTGCTTCCGCAAAATCCTTTTGCATTTTTTCAGTGATGATCCTTCGATATTGTCAGTACAATTAGGCGAACGTTTTGTTTAGAACCGCCATGACTGTGAAATTTTTCTTAAAAAAATGGGCCTTTTTATTTGGCTTGAGCTTTAGCAGCGCCACCCTAGCGGCTGCAAATACGGCGTTACCCAATGTCGAGCTCACAGGACAACTACTGTACCAAATCATCGCTTCAGAAATTGCCCTACAACGCAACGAGCCTGCGTTAGCCTACCAAACCTATATGCAAATGGCTACAAGCACAAAAGATCCCCGCTTGTCTCAACGCGCGTTCCAAATTGCCGATGCAGTCCACGCCTTTGCAGACGCTCAAAAAGCCGGTGAACTTTGGACAGAACTGGCTCCTGGCAACGCGGACGCGAAGCTCGCTGATTTGCTAGCGGCTATCCGCACCGGTCAATTAACACCGGAAATTCGCAAAGAAGCGGAAGCGATCATCAAATCCGCCCCCAAAGAAAAGAAGCAACAGTTTTTCCAAGCAATCACCATACAGACTGATTTGAGTGGAGTACCTGCTACAAAAGTCTTGGAATTTATTCGTCCTCTCGCTCTACTACTAAATGATCGAGAGCAAGCGGCTTTAGCCCTTGCAAAACTTTATCGGGTGACGGGGGATACTAAGCAAGGAGCTGCCTTCGCACTAAAAGCGTATCAGCAAATGCCCAATAATACCGCCGCGCTTTTAGAGTACGCAGATTCTCTTTTAAAAGCGCAACCGGCCAAAGCGACAGCTGAAATTGAAAAATTCGTCAAAAAGCATCCCGATGACATGCAGGCGCAATTAGCCTTGGCAAAGGCTTACGCACATCAAAAAAATGCACAAGGCATTCGAAAGCAACTGCAAATCTTAGAACCATTTGCCGAACGCTCAGGCTCGCTTGCGTATACTCTTGCGAGCGTCACCGATGCCGCTCGCATGGATAACGATACCAAACGGCTCTTACTTCTTTTTGAACGACTCGCTCAAGGGGATAAGAATCTTTCAGACCGTTTACCTCAAACTCACCTTTCCCTCGGCCTTCTGGACTTTCGCCAAAAACACTATGAAGCGGCGATCAACTGGTTGGCAAAGGTGCCGGCAAAAAGCGACTTCTATGCGCAGGCAAGACTTTTACAAGCTCAGGCCCTTGTGGAATTAAATCGTCAAGAAGAAGCCATTCGCTTACTGGATAAGACCGTCGTAAAAAATGATGAAGTGCAAATGGAGTTATTGCACAAAAAGGCTCAAATTCTCTATGCGGACGGTAAACTTCGTGACGCATACCAAACCATGCGAAAAGCGTTGGATAAAGCGCCTGAAAATCCTGCCTTACTTTACCAAAGCGCACTTTTAGCTGTTGAAGCAAAAGAGTACAAAGAGGCTGAAACTTTTTTACGCAAAGCCATTGATTTGTACCCCGATCGAGCCGATTTCTATAACACGCTCGGGTACCTGTGGGTTGAGCGCAACACAAAACTCGATGAAGCCCAAGTCATGTTGGAAAAGGCTTTATCGCTAGACCCTGAAAATGCCGCCATCTTGGATTCAATTGGGTGGCTACACTTCAAACGGGGTGATTACACTCAAGCTCAGAGCTACTTGGAAAAAGCAGCGCAACGCTTCAAAGATCGGGAAATTCTCCTTCATCTTGCCGAGCTTTACCACGCACAAGGACAAACGGCAAAAACGATGGCCATTCTCAGACCGATGTTGAAAGCGGCTCCAAACGATGCAATGCTTAACGCATTCATGGAGCGATTACATCTGCATTTTTAATAGGGCTAACGTATGCGGCGACTCGTATTAGTGTTGTGCCTATCAAGCCTTTTAGCGGGCTGCATGAGCCTTCAAACACCAAAATTGGAAAAACTTTGGCAAGGGCGCTTTGCGCTATCAGTTCAAAGTGCCACGCTTGAAGATCACCAATCGGGGCACTTTCAACTGTCACATACCCCCAATGTTCTGACTGTCTTGGATTTAAAGAGCGCCTTAGGCAACACGCTTGCACGAATTGAACAAGGTCAAGACTACGCTCAAGTGCAAGCCGTTGGAATTGAGACTGTCAGAGCCCAAGATGCTCAGGATTTAATGAAGTCAACACTCGGATTTTCCGTTCCTATTACCGGTCTTGAATATTGGTTAGACGGGCAAATTGCCCCCTCATCAGAAGCGAAAACCGTTCCCGGTAAAGCGCCATATCAAACAATCCTCCAAGACGGTTGGACCATTACCTATTTAGCCTACGCGAACGGCTACCCGAGCCGACTTCGCTTGATGCGTGCGCAAACGCCTGACAATCCGGCCATTTCAATGACGATTGTGATTAATTCGCGGAGACCGTAAAAATGTCTTCATTATCGCTTCCGGCCCCAGCCAAACTGAATTTATTTTTGCACGTTACCGGACGATTACCGAACGGCTACCACACGTTGCAATCCATTTTTGTATTAATTGATCTTTGCGATACGATCGAACTGAAATTAATAGACGAAGCCGTCATTCGACGAACGGGTGATATTATCGGTGACCCGAAAAAGGATCTTTGCGTTCGGGCGGCTCAACTGCTTCAGCAAACATTTTCTGTACCCCTGGGGGTTGAAATCAATGTGATTAAACGGATTCCCGCAGGAGCTGGTATGGGAGGCGGTTCTTCTGACGCCGCGACAACCCTTTTAGGACTTAACCGACTTTGGGGATTAAATCTTCCCAGAGAAAGACTGATGCAATTGGGGCAGCGGCTTGGAGCCGACGTTCCTTTCTTTTTACTCGGAACCAATGCTTGGGTCGAAGGTATCGGGGAAAAATTAACGGCAATTGATGTCCCGGAAATGACTTTTGCAGTGGTCTGGCCCGGGGTCGGTCAGGCGACACCAGAAATTTTTTCGCATCCCCTCTTGACAAGGGATTCAAAATCCTTCAAAATATCGATCCTCAACAGCGTTAGCTCGCCAGACGAGTGGATGAAGCTGGGGCACAATGATTTGGAACCTGTTGCAAAACTGGTCAATCCGACGATTGCCAAGCTTTTTGAGCTGTTGCCAGAATTCCGTTTGACCGGATCGGGATCAGCCGCTTTTGCGAAGGTGTCCGAAGAACAAGCGGAACGGATATTTGAGGCTCTGCCGATAAATTGGCAACATTTTTTAGTAAAAAGCCTTAAAATACATCCGGCATCGTCAGCATTCATATGCTGACCCAGAATTTGTAGGGGAGTCGCCAAGCTGGCCTAAGGCACCGGATTTTGATTCCGGCATTCGAAGGTTCGAATCCTTCCTCCCCTGCCAACTTTCGGGAGCAAGCATGATGTGCGAGCTCCCGTTTGTTTTTCTACCTCCGCAGTTCAACGTTTGAACTGCAGAAGACTAACCGAAGAGCTCTCTCTTCTTAACTTTCGGTGAGTAACATTATGGTCCCTATGGTTCCGGATAATCTCATGGTCTTCACGGGCAATGCCAACCCCAAACTTGCCCAAGCAGTCGCAGATCATCTCAACATTCCCCTTGGAAAAGCTGTCGTGAGTCATTTCTCTGACGGCGAAGTGATGGTTGAAATTGATGAAAAAGTCCGCGGCCGCGACGTTTTCATCCTTCAAAGCACGTGCTCTCCCACCAATGACAATTTGATGGAACTGACGATCATGGTTGATGCCTTACGTCGTGCATCAGCTCGTCGTATCACTGCGGTTATGCCCTACTACGGCTATGCCCGTCAGGATCGTCGCCCGCGTTCGGCTCGTGTGGCTATTTCCGCCAAAGTGGTTGCCAACATGCTTCAATCCGTTGGTGTTGACCGCGTGCTCACGATGGACTTGCATGCCGACCAAATTCAAGGTTTCTTTGACGTGCCGGTCGACAATATCTACGCGACACCGATTTTGTTAAAAGAATTAAAGAGCCGCAACTACGAAAATCTCGTCGTTGTCTCGCCTGATGTTGGCGGTGTAGTCCGCGCTCGCGCCATGGCCAAGTCTTTAAACACCGACTTAGCCATTATCGATAAGCGTCGTCCCCGTGCCAATGTCGCAGAAGTGATGAACTTGATCGGTGATGTCTCTGGTCGTACTTGCATCATTACGGACGACATCGTGGATACGGCCGGTACGCTTTGCAACGCCGCCAAGGCCCTTAAAGATCGCGGTGCAGTCAAGGTTTGCGCCTACATCACGCACCCAGTGCTTTCCGGTCCTGCTGTTGAACGTATTACGCACTCCGAATTGGATGAATTGGTTGTCACCGACACCATTCCCCTGAAGGAAGAGGCTCAAAAGTGCCCGAAGATCATTCAAGTCTCTGCTGCAGATCTTTTCGGTGAAACGATTTCCCGTATCGCTCGTGAAGATTCTGTGAGCGCACTTTTTGAAGAATAGTCTTTCTGAAGATGTCTTTTCCCGAGCGGATTGTTTAACTTTCCGCTCGTTTTATTTTCCGAGTTTGGTTTTTTACGCAAAATCAGTAAAATAACCTCCTCGTTTGTCACTGAGTCAGTGATTTTTTCAAAGGATTTTCGAATCCTTTACTCCTGGTGGATGGTCGCGTCCCGGGATTTTTATTTTTGGAGAAACTCTCATGAACATTATCGCCACTACGCGTCAAGCGCAAGGTACGGGTGCGAGCCGCCGTCTGCGCCGTGCTGACAAGTTGCCGGGTATCCTCTACGGCGGCAACGAAGCTGCCACGATGATCGAGCTCGATCACAATCCGATTTTCTACGCTTTGCGTAAGGAAAGCTTCCACTCCTCGATTTTGACGATGGAATTGGACGGTAAGGAACAATTGGTGGTTTTGCGTGCTTTCCAAATGCACCCGTACAAACCGCAAGTGCTTCACATTGACTTCCAACGCATTGACCCGAATGAACCGGTTGTGATGACGGTTCCGTTGCACTTCTTCGGCGCTGAAAACAGCCCCGCTGTCAAGGTCAGCAAGGGTATGGTCAGCCACGCTATGAGCGCTATCACGGTCAGCTGCTTGCCGAAAGACTTGCCGGAATTCATTTCTGTGGACTTGTCTGGCTTGACGGCTCAAACCACGATGCGTGTTTCTAACATCGCATTGCCGGAAAATGTTCGTGCCGTTGTTCGCGGTAACGAAGACCCGGTGGTGGTTTCTGTGGTTGCACAAGTTGAAGATGAAGACGCCGCCGCTGCTGCTGACGCTGCCGCTCCGGCCGCCGACGCCGCTGCTGCTCCGGCCGCTGCCAAGTAATCGGTTTTCATCGAAACTAACGATAAAGGGCGAAATCCTAGAGGGTTCGCCCTTTTCGTTTGTGGTCTAACCGCTACGAGAGATCAATACGAGACTTGAACGGTAAAACCAGCCGACTTAACCAATTCGCCAATACGATCAAGTTCTTCAGGCGAAGCCTTCATCAGCCCAGACTCCGGCGTTTCCCGATCAATCGTATAAACCATCACCTCTTCGGGTTGAATCACCTTTAGAGCCTCAATCCATGGTAAAACAAAGCGGTCACTCACATTCGCAACGTCATGCCCATCCGAATCCGTTCCTTTTAAAAACATCGTCTGAATAATGGCATGTCCCTTAAATCGGGCAAACGCTTCAATCTGAGACTGAACACTATAGTGTGAAGTCGGTCGATCGACTAACTTGATATAGTTTTCATCCACCGTATCAAGTTTCAAAATATTGTTCTCAATACGCATCAGTGCCGAAAAAACGGCGGCTTTGTGAACTTGCGTTCCGTTTGTGAGGACACTGATTTTCGCGGCTGGATAGTATCGATTACGGAGGTTTATCACGTCATCAATGATTTCTGCGAAATGGGGATGAGCCGTCGGCTCACCGTTACCTGCAAACGTAATGACATCAAGAGCGCTACCTTCTTGTCGCATTCTGATTAGAGTTTGTTCCAACTCAGAGGCAACCTTCTCGCGAGACGGTAGTTTTTGCGCTGTTTTTCTTTGAGCATTCAAACCGCATTCACAATAGATGCAATCAAAAGTACAGACCTTTCCGGTCTCAGGCAACAAGTTGATACCAAGCGACACACCAAGACGACGGCTTTTTACCGGTCCGAATACCGGCGAAGCAAATAAAATCGTTGACATTTTGAGTTTTCCTCTCAGAGAGAATTCATTATGACACACTTAGTCAGGCACTGATCTCAGAGACGGATACAATACGGCTTCTTCGGTACAATTCGACAGTTAGTCATTTCAAATGCTTTAACTGCAATTATCAAAACAAACAAATGGCACAAATACGTTTAATTGTCGGGTTGGGAAATCCCGGGCCCGATTATGAAAATACCCGACATAATGCGGGATTCTGGTTTCTGGATCGATTAGCCCAAAGAGAATCTATCTTCTTTCATGAAGAGAAAAAGTTTTTCGGTCAAGTAGCTAAGGTTCGCATGGCTGGCCAAGAAGTTTGGCTATTAAAGCCGAGTACCTATATGAACCGTTCCGGTCAGGCTGTCGTTGCCCTTGCCCTATACTACAAGATCCTGCCGGAAGAAATTTTGGTCGTTCACGATGAGATGGATCTATTACCTGGCTGCATGAAAGTCAAAAAAGGTGGAGGTAATGCCGGACACAATGGGTTAAAGGATATTACGGAAAAATTATCGACCCCTAATTTTTGGCGCCTTCGATTAGGTACGGGCCACCCTCGTTCACTCGGTTTAGCTCAGCCGGTTATTGACTTTGTGCTTCACGCACCATCAAGTGAGGATCGTGCTTTAATTGATGAGTGTATTGACGCTGCACTCAAAACAACGAATGATATTGCCACCGGTGACATGGCTCGTGTACAGCGTTCCATCGCAAAATTCGGTCACCCTCGTGAAAAAACAGATAAGAAGGAATCATTGTGAAACAAAAAGAAAAGATTCTTGCTAGCGGCTGCCTACTTGGCGAGCGTGTCCGCTATGACGCCCAGGTTCTTCGGATTACGGATCAACGCATTTTCCAATGGGCAAAGGAAAAACGATTTGTTCCGATTTGCCCCGAATGCATGGGCGGTTTATGGGTCCCCCGTGAACCCTGTGAAATAGAGCCGGGCAAAACAGCCCAAGATGTTCTCGATGGGAAAGCTCGAATTCTCAGTAAAAGTGGGAACGACTGCACCGACGATTATCTTTTCGGCGTTCAAGCTTGCATCAATATGGCCAAACGCAATCATATCCGCTTGGCACTTTTAAAGCAGCGAAGCCCCGCCTGTGCCACCCGCTGTCTTCACGATGGGCATTTTAACGGCACTCTTATTGAAGGCCTTGGCGTGTTGGCTCTGGCCCTACAAAAGGAAGGAATCCAAACGTTTGACGAAACGCAATTAGACGAATTAGAAGCTCAGCTCGTTGATTGAGGCCGTCCTCGTCGAATGTTAAAATTCATTGGTTATAGACTTTTTTACCGGAAATTATCATGGGATTGAAATGTGGTATTGTCGGACTACCCAATGTGGGTAAATCCACAATTTTTAATGCTTTAACCAAGGCTGGTATTGCTGCAGAAAATTATCCCTTCTGCACGATTGAACCCAATGTCGGCATTGTTGAAGTCCCCGATCCACGCTTAAAGCAACTCGCGAATATCGTTTCTCCTTTGCGCATCGTTCCCGCTGTTGTCGAATTTGTTGATATTGCAGGTCTTGTCGCCGGTGCGAGTAAGGGTGAAGGGTTAGGGAATCAGTTCCTTGCGAATATTCGTGAGTGCGATGCCATTGCCCATATTGTCCGTTGTTTCAATGATGACAACATCGTACACGTCGCCGGCCATGTGGATCCGACTGAGGATATTGAAGTCATTAATACGGAACTCGCCCTTGCAGACTTGGCAACCGTTGACCGCATGCTCAACAAGTATTCAAAACAAGCTCGTCAAGGCGGCGATAAGGAAGCGCTCAAACTCGTAACGGTACTTGAGAAGATTCAACCGGTTTTAAATGAAGGCAAACCCGCCCGACAAGTTGAATTGACTAAAGATGAAAAAGCGATCATCAAGCCGCTTTGTCTTCTGACCGTCAAACCCACCATGTATGTCGCCAATGTGGATGACACGGGTTTTGAAAACAATCCCTTACTGGATGCAGTCAAAGCCATTGCGGCGAAAGAAAATGCTCCTGTAGTTGCTTTATGCGCAAAAATTGAAGCCGAAATCGCCGAGCTTGATGAAGACGATAAGGCCATGTTCCTTGAGGATATGGGCATGCATGAAGCCGGGCTTGATCGCGTGATTCGCGCCGGTTACGATCTACTGGGCCTGCAGACCTATTTCACAGCCGGCCCAAAGGAAGTTCGCGCTTGGACAATTCACAAGGGTGATACAGCGCCTCAAGCAGCCGGTGTCATTCACACCGACTTTGAACGCGGCTTCATTCGTGCCCAAACCATTTCTTTCGAGGACTACATTGCTCACCACGGTGAAAAAGGTGCTCAAGAAGCGGGCAAAATGCGTGCCGAAGGCAAAGATTATGTTGTTCATGACGGCGATGTCATGAATTTCTTATTCAACGTTTAAATCCTTTACAATCGAAGGGTTGGCATTGTTGCCAACCCTTTTCAGACACACTTTTAATTTATGGCAACAGTACTATCCAAACGTCGTCGTGAGTTCGGTGAAAGACTTCGTTCCGAACGAGAACGCTTAGGTTACACGGAGTTGCAAATTGCCCAACTCCTCGGGGTGCCGTTGCAAACTTATCAAAAGTACGAAGAAGGTCAAGAGGACCCCGGTATCTTTCGCATGCCTCGCTTAAACGACTGTGGTTTTGACATCCTCTTTATCATCACAAGCGAGCGTCACAATCCGATCGAGGAAGAAAATGAACTGCTTGCTCGTTTCCGGGAACTCTCCAATCGGGGACGGAATTCTATCTTCATGACACTAGACGCTCTGGAGCGACTCGCACCGAATTTACGCCAAACAATTCGTGATAAGTGGAAGCAGCCTAAGTAAAAGTTTTTAAACCAGCGCATTGCCCCCTGATTTTTTGTGCTATTTTACGTTTTGTTGACTCTATTACCTCCTTTGCACGGTTTTGTTTCATGCGAATCGTTAGACGACTTTTATGGTTGATTGCCATCATCGTTTTAGCCGCGATGGTGTGTGTGGTCGCGCTTTTCTTGCTCGTGACCCCAGAAAGGGTGCAACAACATCTTCAAAAAGCTTTCGCTCAAAACGGTCTAACGCTTCAAATGAACGAATTACCAACGGTCAAGGTTTTACCCACCGTTGAAGTTCATCTGCCAGCAACAACGATTAAAAATTCATCAGATTCAACAATCGCACAGTTCCGTACTGCTCATTTTGATCTAAAGCCTTGGTGGCTCCTGTTGGGACGCTCCCATTGCCAAGTACTCACCTTGGAAGGTCTATCCACTCAGTCAATGGATTCGGAGCGGCTCATTGAAACACTTCGTAACTACCGAACTGAAAATACAAGTTTTTTCAAAGACGTTGTTATTGAATCGCTCATCTTAAAAGATGCTGATTTTCGGTTGGTTGATTCACAATACTCCATCCAATTGACCAATTTTTCTGCCTATGTCGCCAATCCTGCTCCGCAGATGCACGCTCCGGTGAGTTTTAGTTCGCAGTTGCGCATCAAAACGGATACAAAAGATCTTTTGCTGGAAGGCGAAAGCAGCTTTACCTTAGACGTCAACTTAGCCTCCGGCGCTTTGGCTTTTGAACAATTGCACCTACGCGCTAACGGAACTTATAACGGAGCATCAACCCAATGGGAACTTGATTCTCCGCTTATGCAATTTAAAGACAATGCCTTTTACAGTAAAACGGCTCTACTGAATTTCTTTAATGCAGAGAAATCTCAACAATTAACACTTTCAACCGCAGAGCTCAAAGTCTCTCCGGATCAATTTGAAGCTCCAGACTTGCGCATAACCTACCGAATGGGCTCGGGTGAAGACCGTTTCGAATTGGATTTACGCTCACCAATCAGCTTCAAGCAAACGGGAGGTCTCTGGCAAGCCGAACACTTGCAGGGACATGTCTTGTTACCCCGGGCGACGTCGGCCTCCCCGATTTCCGGCCAAGCGGATGGATGCCATGACAATCAACAAATCAATCTAACCCTTTTTAGTCGCCTCAACGAGTCTCCGGTCAACTTCCAGGGACAAGTGGTTGGCTACAAGCATCCCAATATCGAAGGGGAACTTGTCATCGGGCGTCTACGAATTAAAGACTTGGCACTCTTATCGAGCATCTCTAATACTCCCCTTTCGAGTGAAAAGCCCGTTGTTGATACCAACAGTAATACCGAGTTGCCTGGCACGCAAAAATCGGAAATGGAGTCCGATCAGACAATGTCTGACCAAACGACTTCCGAACCTGTAACGGCCGATGGGCTAAATCCAGTTCCAGCTATATCAGAAGAATCTATACAAGCACCGAATTCTCCTCGATATGACTTTAAACTTTTAGATCATTTTGACTTTAACGGTCGTGTCGTCATTGGTGAATTGGAAATCGCCAAATTAAAGGCCCAACAACTCAAGGCACCGATCTCTATTCAAAAAGGTGTATTGCACCTTCCTAGCATTTCTGCCTTACTGTATGATGGTCGGGTACAAGCGGACTTAACCATACAGGCTCCAGGACAATGGAATATCACCGCTGACGCAAGTAACGTCAGTGTGGAGTCGTTAGTTCAATCAGCGGGAGCGACACAAAAGATTCCCGGAACGATGAACATACAGGCTCACTTCTTCGGCAATGGTACAGACACGAATGGTATGAACGGGCAAATTGGCTTTTCAACCATCAATACGAAACTTTTTGGTCTAAATTTGCAAGAAGCGCTCGAACGGGTAGAAAATTTCAAACCGCTTCAAGCAGACCCCGCCGCTTTTACCTCTGTTGATCAAATCAGCGGCGTCGTGACCATTCACGACGCATTAGCTGAGATATCTCCTTTAAATGTCCAATTCAAAGGCGCCCCGATGAGTGGTGTTGCTGAGCTTGATATAGAAAATGAGACGCTAAAAGGTGAGTTAAACGGGTCGTTGAGAGGATTAAAAACAAAGCTTTACATCAGTGGTCATTGGTGGCAACCGGTTTTATCACTCAATAGCGAAGAAATTCAGGCGGCCAACCAAATGACAGCTCCCAAGCCCATTGAGAAACCTCAACAAGAGCCAGCAAGCCGCTGGGATAGAATCAAAGAATTCTTGAAAAAGCACCTTTAACTTGGACCAGGGAGACCCCTGATCCAGTTAGGTGATCGTTTGACTACAAACCGATAAGTGCGTTGGCAAATTCTTCCGCTTTAAACGGCTGCAGATCGTCAATGTGTTCACCAACGCCAATGAAATAAATGGGAATCGGCTTATCTTGTCGCATTTTAGTAATGGCGGCTAACACGCCACCCTTTGCCGTTCCGTCCAACTTGGTAATAATCAAGCCGGTTAACGGAACAGCCTCGTCAAACGCTTTGACTTGCGCCAAGGCATTTTGACCATTTGTTCCGTCAATAACCAAAATCACTTCGTGCGGCGCTCCCGGCAAGGCCTTATTCTGAGAACGGGCGATGCGTTTCAGTTCTTCCATTAAACGGGTCTGCGTCGTCAACCGACCGGCGGTATCAACAATGACAACATCCGTGCCACGTGCTTTGCCTGCACTCACAGCATCAAAAGCAACCGCCGCCGGATCACCTCCCGTTTGGGCAATCACCTCCACACGATTACGTTCCCCCCAAACCGCAAGTTGCTCACGCGCTGCGGCTCTGAAGGTATCTCCTGCCGCTAGAAGCACGCTTTTCCCTTCTTTGGAAAACCATTTACTAATTTTCCCAATTGAGGTGGTCTTACCGGCGCCATTAACGCCGATCATCATCATGATCAAAGGCTTTTCCCGGTTGAGATCAAGTTGCCCTTCGGCTGGCTTCAATAATTTAACCAATTGATCCCGAAGCTCCAAACGGACTTCTTCTTGAGTCTTCAATCCCTTCAGCTGAATGGCCTCACGCAACGAAGCCAACATCTCATTGACGGTTTGCACCCCCATGTCTGCCGAGATGAGAGCGAACTCCAACTCCTCTAAAAACTCCTCATCAACTTTCCCACCCGTGAAAAGACCGATAATATTCACACGAGTTTTGTGTAATCCTTCTTTTAGGCGACTAAACCAGCCCGTTTTTTTCGTCTCAGACGTTATCATTAGCTTATGCGTCCTATGAAAATGAAATCTCGTCACAATCAACGTGACGTAAGTTTACCAAGAGTCAGCTCGAGAAGCGGCAGTGGTTCCGTTCGAATTATCGCCGGAATGTGGCGTCGTACCCCATTGACGGTATCCGATGCCATGGGACTCAGACCCACAGGAGATCGCATACGCGAAACCCTATTCAATTGGTTGACTTTCTTTTACGGCGATTTTACGAATCTAAGTGCCCTCGACATGTTTGCTGGCTCCGGAGCATTGGGATTTGAATTTGCAAGCCGAGGCGGGCAACGTGCTGTAATGTTCGAAAAAAACATTACAGCCCATGCTTTATTGAAAGCCACCCAAGAAAAACTCAATGCCAACCAAATTGAATTGATCCGAGGTGATGTTTTATCCTTGCTAACTAACCGGGATGAACATTTTGACATTATTTTTATTGACCCGCCGTTTGCGCTGAATTACCATGAAAAAGCAATCAAGATTGCGCTTTCCCACCTAAAGGCAAATGGTGTCATTTATATTGAGTCCCCAAATGAGTGGGACTGCTATGAACTATTTGAACAACTTCATCTTGAAGTCGTACGAGAAGGACATCCTGGTGCCGTTGCTTACCGTCTGGTAAAGATCAAGGATTTGGATTTATGACTATTGCTGTATACGCCGGAACATTTGATCCATTTACATTAGGACATGAAGATGTTCTGAATCGGGCCTGCCAAATTTTTGACAACATCATTGTTGCCGTGGCCGCGGACACCGGTAAAAAGACCTTTTTCTCCTATGAAGAGCGGGTACTTTTGGCTCGAGAAGTTATTGGACAACGCCCCGGCGTTGAAGTTGTTGGCTTTGAAGGATTGCTGAGCGAATTTGTTAAAGCTCGATCAGCGAACGTACTCATTCGCGGAGTACGTAACGGTAGCGATTTTGATTATGAAACTCGGATGGCTGCCGTCAACAGAGCGCTCAATCACGATGTTCAAACCATTTTTTTCCCGCCGATTAGCGGAACTCAGGCAATTTCTGGCTCTCTTGTCAGAGAAATTTACCGTTTGGGCGGTGATGTTTCCGCCTTTGTCAGTCCGGCGGTATGTCGCGCATTAGCCTCTAAACGAGATGCTCACAAGGAATAGAACGAATGCATGTTGCCTCTGTCGATCTCGGCTCTAATAGTTTTCGATTACAAATCGGTCGTGTTGAAGCCAACGAGATTGTTCCTGAAAGCTACTTCAAAGAAGGTGTCAGAATCGCTGCCGGGTTGGATGACGCGGGAAACCTTTCCTTAGCCGCTCAGCAACGAGCGCTCAATACACTTTCGAGATTTAAGAGCCTTTTAGTCGGTTTCCCAACTAGCCACGTGCGAGCCGTTGGAACCCAGACCTTGCGTGTCGCAAAAAACGCACCGGAATTTATCGAAAAGGCCCAAAAAGCACTCGGCTATCCCATTGAAGTCTTAAGAGGTAACGAAGAGGCGCGACTTATTTTTGTGGGCTGCTCTCACGCTCTGCAACCATCCCTAGCTCGCCGTCTTATTGTTGACATTGGTGGGGCATCTACCGAACTTTCAGTGGGTCAAGGCTACCAAGCCCAAGTTTGCAATTCTTTTCATGTCGGATGCGTGAGTTTGACACTTGCTTATTTTGCCGACGGCATTATCTCACGCAGTCGCTTTGAAGCTGCGCAACTGGCGGCTTACTCCCATTTGATCGAAGCCAGAAAGGTTTTCAGCGCTCCGCGGATCTGGGATGAAGCCTATGGCTCCTCTGGCTCCATGGAGGCGATTTGTTCCATCGCTCGGACGCTTGGTCTTAACAATGAGATCATCACACGGGAAGATCTTCACAGAATTCGCGACTATTTCATTGATTGCGGCGAAATAAAAAAGCTTCAACTTGAAGATCTGCACCAGTCCAGAAAAGATGTCATCGCCGGAGGCCTTGCGGTGTTATGTGCTGTTTTTGATGCCTTGGAAATCAATCAGATGGCATTTTCCTCAGGAGCGCTACGCATGGGAGTGCTCTACGACCTGCTCGATAAACTTAACCATAATGACTGCAGGACCCAAAGCATTAACAGGCTTTTGTCCCTTGTTCAGTGGGACCGTGAACAAACTACTCGTGTTGACTCTTTAAGTGCGGCGCTCATGCGCTCACTCATTCCGGATGGTTTGGATGAAGAGAAAAAATGCCTTCATTGGGCGGCACAACTTCACGAGATCGGAACGAATATCAGTCATAATGGATTCCATCACCATGGAGCCTATATCGTTGAGCATGCCGATCTTGTTGGATTCTCGGCATCATCTCAGCGCTGGATTGCGGATTTGATCCTGGCTCAACGTGGAGAACTTCAAGCTTTTAATACTCAAATGAGGGACTCCGCTTGGACTTTATCGTTACTTTGCCTACGCCTAGCCTGCATCTTCGCTCAGGAAAGAACGCGCACAGCATTACCCGAACTCCGGCTTCTTTCATTGGGAACCAACCATTTTGAACTTCAAATCCTATCCAAGAACTGGTTGGAAACCCATCCTTTAATAAAATTCCTCTTGGGATGTGAAGTAAGCCACTGGAAAGCCGTACAATATACCTTTGACTTTCGTTATTGCTGATTTTTAGATTTTCATGACAAACCCCATTGTTCCCCAAGACAACCCCCTCGTGGAATTAGCCCATGTTTTCATGGACTTTGATGACATGCAGGTGTTGCGCGATGTCTCTGTGAAAATTTATCGCGGAGAGTTTGTCGTTTTGCATGGTGACACTGGGTGTGGAAAATCCACTGTTTTGCGGTTAATTGCAGGCTTATTAAATCCCACCAAGGGAGCCGTGCGGGTCGCCGGCGAAGACGTTCAGAATTTTTCCATCCTCCAGAGGCGTTGGCTTCGACGGGCGATCGGTCTGATGATGCAAGACTCACCGCTTTTACCCGATCGCTCGATTTTGGAAAATGTCATGTTGCCTGCGCTTGCTGCGGAAGCGACAACTGCCCAAGCTCGTCAGCAGGCGCTGGCGGCTCTTTCACGCTGCCATGTTTCAGAATTAGCTTATGCGATGCCAATTGACCTCTCTTCAGGTCAGCGGCAGCAAGTGAGTCTAGCTCGGGCCGTCGTGAATTTACCGGTTTTAATTTTGGCCGATGAACCAGCTGCTCATTTAGACGCTAACAATGCTCAAACGCTTATTAATCTACTTGGTGAGTTTGCCAGCGCCGGTGTAACCGTTATTGTGGCCTCGCACCTTTTACTCACTCCTTACGGTATTCCCTATCGTGAGGTCCGTTTCGCTTCTCAACATGAGGCTCTGCGATGAGTTTTTTGTCTTCTCGCGCATGGGCGCTTCAACAGGTATTGCGTGGCATTAACAATGCCAAAGGGTTGTTTTTCCTTGCGCTCGCACTGGCAAGCCTCTCTTTGACGATTCCTGTGTTTGTTGCCAGTATCGTCTATGGTCTTTCAGAACCTTTGCGGTCGGTTCCCGTATCACCCGAAGTCACCGTCTTTACCGATGATGGCATCACAAAAAGCCAAATGACCAACCTTGAGGCTCGAATTGGTCGTCATGAGCATGTCATGAAAATTACGACCATACCTAAAGAAGAAGCCTTTAAAGCGCTCAATGAAAATTTGGGAATCAAAACAAACAATAACGATAAATCAGCCAATCCGTTACCGGATTTGATTATCGTGACGTTAGATCAAAATATGGCTCCCGAAGATATTGAGAAAACAGCGAAAAACATTGAAAAGCTCTCTGGCGTTGATATGGTTGCCTACGACAGCACCTGGTTAACAAAATTAAACGCAATTTACGACGCCTTGTTTAACCTTGGTGTTATATTTACGATCATTACCCTGATGTTGCTCGTCTGCGTGATCACCGCAAGTGTACGTCTTGCCACGGATGCTCAAAAAAATGAGCTGAGCATGTTGTATCTTTTCGGTGCCTCAGCTTCTTTTTCCATTCGACCGTATGCCTGGCGAGGATTCTTAACAATGGGGTTAGCCGCCGTCATTGCCTTGGGCTTATCACGCTTTGCGACCGGTTTTTTAAATGAAGCATTGCAAAGTGTCGGAAATCAGTATGGAACCTCCATCGTGATTTCCACCTTACCCTGGGAATTCAATGCCGGCTTTATTGTGTTTTGTTCCCTCTTGGGTGGCTTGATCGCAAGCATCATTACCCAACGGGCTATTGCGAAAATCGAACGTATCGATTAAATCGCCCACCTTGAGCATTCCCATGGCTGAAACCAAAAACGAAAAAAATGCCTCCGGCGGTGCGCTGGTCCCCTACCAAAGCAAGGTACCTGCCGTTATCCCCAGTTTGGGAAACTTGGATGCCTACATCCAGGCTGCTAATCGTGTGCCTATTTTGTCTTATGAGGAAGAAAAGCGCTTGATGGAGCGCTTACACAATGACAATGATATGGCTGCCGGTCGTGACCTTGTTATGGCCCATTTACGGCTGGTCATCGCGATAGCGCGCTCGTACCTCGGCTATGGCATCCCCCACGCCGATCTCATCCAAGAAGGCAACATCGGCTTAATGAAGGCCATCAAGCACTTTGATCCATCCCATGGCGCGCGTCTGATGACATTTGCCGAATACTGGATTCGCTCAGAAATTCAAGACTACATTATTAAAAATTGGCGACAAGTTAAACTGGCAACCACAAAGGCTCAACGAAAACTTTTCTTTAATCTTCGTTCCATGCGGGGTGAAAATGCGCTGACCTATTCACAGGCAGACAAAATAGCCCATACATTGGATGTCAAGCCTTCGGAAGTATTGGAAATGGAGCAGCGTATGTACGGCAATGACACATCGCTGGACACTCCAACTGAAGAAGATGAAGACGGCGCAACGAATGCCCCGATTCAATGGTTATCGTCCGAAAAAGATGAGCCCTCACAGGTACTTGAACAAAAAGACGAAGAGCGAATGCAACGCGAGGGAATTCGGCAGGCCTTACTGAGTTTGGATGAACGAAGTCGAAAAGTCATTCAAGCGCGCTGGCTCAACGAAGATGAGAATGGCAATCTAGCGCCCAAAACCCTGCAAGAACTTGCCAAAGAATTGGGAGTTTCCGCAGAGCGCGTTCGCCAAATCGAGAAAAATGCGTTAATCAAAATGAGAAAGGCGCTCACAGCGCCTGCTGATGAATATGTTTAAAGTTGTTTTAGTTGCTCCAGAAATTCCGCCTAATACCGGAAACATCATTCGACTCTGTGCAAACACCGGATGCGAATTGCATTTAGTTGAACCGCTAGGATTTTCATTAGATGACAAACACATGATTCGAGCCGGTTTGGACTACCATGAGTATGCAACAGTCAAAGTACATAAAAGCTTTGACGATTTTCTAGCAACGGAAAATCCGGATCGAAGTCGTATGTTTGCTATGACGACAAAGGGCTCGCACCCCTTTGCAGAATCAAAATTTTTACCAGGAGATTGGTTTGTCTTCGGTAGCGAAGGACATGGATTACCAGACGCTATCCGTAACAGTTTTCCAACTGAGCAGCGAATCCGCTTACCGATGAGACCAAACAACCGTTCGTTGAATTTATCCAATTCCGTCGCAGTCACCGTCTATGAAGCCTGGCGACAAAACGGATACACGGGCGGCATTTAATTGACATTAGGCCAACCGCACAGACTTGTGCGGTTGGAAATTTAATTTTTCTGCTGCAAGCTTTCTAATAGATAGCGATCCATATGACGCTCGGCAGCAAAAACGGCCGCCTGCACTCGGGAGCTGAAATCGAATCGACGCATAATCCGCTGTAAGTGTGCCTTGACCGTGCTTTCTGACATATTCAGCATTTGGGCCATTTCTCGATTGCTCGCTCCCTGAGCCAAACAGCCTAAAATTTGGCGCTCTCGCTCCGTCAGACTACGAACGGTTTCAGGCCTTACTTCTGGCATTAAGCTCAGGTTCTTCGCACGGATACCGTTAACAAATTTACTGGTCATTTCCGGTGACATCACGCTTTCGCCCGCCACAATCTTACGGATACTGTTAACGAGATAATCCGCATCAATATTTTTAACCAAATAGCCACGGGCTCCCAGTACGAACGCTTCTTTTAAATCGTCGGCGTCTTCACTCACCGTCAACATCACTACCGGCAACTGTCGGTTCATTTCCATCATTTGAGCCAATGCTTCGGTTCCGTTCATGACCGGCATATCCAGATCAAGAAGGACCAAATCAGGTTGAAGCTGTTCGGCCAACTTGACACCTTCCAAGCCATCAGAAGCCTCACCAACCACCTCAAAATCATCTTGACGCGATAACAAAGCTTTTAAACCGGAACGAAACAGTGTGTGATCATCAACTAATAAAATTCGAATTGACATTGAACTCTCCGACATTAAAAACCCTTCACCGTGAACGCAGCCATTGGTGCATTAGTCACCACTAATGGCTGCACGCTTCGTTCGCGGTAAGAAAAACCGTACGGTTGTCCCCTGATTGGGTTCAGACTCAATTTCAATGTTTGCCGAAATTCGTTGAGCCCGCTCTTTCATAATCGACAAACCAACATGACGTTGCTTTCGGGATTCTAACAGTTGGGGATCAATCCCTATGCCATCGTCCATAATTTTCATTTCAAAGTCTTCACCATTTTTGACTGAAATGAAAACAGTGGATGCTTTTGCATGCTTTCTAACATTTGATAGTGCTTCCTGCAAAATAAAAATGGCCTGAAGCTTTTGAGCCGAATTAAGCGCCACACCATTGCCTGTCATTGTCAAATGGGCCTTAACGTGAGTTTGACGTTCAAAACGATCCAAAACGCTACGTACAATATCGTCAAAGGCTTCGTTACTGACACGCGTCCGGAAGTTCAGCAGTAACTCTCGAACGTCGTCGTAACACTCCTGGACACCGGCCTTGATTTGCTTGATCCCGTCATTGATTTGCTCTTGATTTTGATGCTTTAACGCATCATCGAGCATCTGCACCTGAAGATTAAGAAAAGACAAGGTTTGGGCAATCGAATCGTGTAAGTTTTGAGCTAAAAGGTTGCGCTCCTGCCCAACTGCCAATTGCTGATCCAATGCCGCCAAGCGCATATTTTCGATGGCTGCCCCCAAGTGTCGTCCTAAGTTCTCCAACAAAGTATCCATACCAGGATCAACCGGGCGGACTTCGTTGAAATACAGGCTAAACAACCCAATGTTTTTCTGCTTATGCCGAATATGGTAAACCGTTACCAATTTATATCCACTATGCCGGCAAAACCCATCCTCCGGCATCTCCGCTTCCATTAAACGCTGAGGGTACGGACTATCCACGGTGGCAGGTAAAGGCAAAATTTCCAATAAAGCGTTCTGTTTACCGTCAATGTGTTTAAAGCCCTTGCCCCAAACAGTCTGGCATCGACCTGAGGCTTCGTCAATCAAACGAATATCACCTGCCTGAGCGCCGGTTAGCGTCATCGTGCGAACCAAAAATGATTCGTAAAGCTCATTCATCGAATGCTGCTCGCCCAAATAAGCAGTCAGTCCATAAAGTGTCGTCAAATAGGCATTTTTTTCTGCCAGTGAACTCGTTTTCTCTGCAACTTTTTTCTCCAAGTTGCTGTAAACATCATCCAAGTGGCTGGCTAAATCATTAAATCCCGCCGAAATTTGTGAGAATTCCTGCGTTGCCTCCGCGTGGACTTGTGTTTTCCAATCTGAAGCCCGCAGTCTTTCGATCCCCTCGCCCAACTGATTTAACGGTCTTAACACAGAAACAACCAAAAACCACATCACAACGATGACACTGAGGATAGAAACGCCCCCTAAAGCCACTTGCGTGTAGCGCAACACAACAATATTACGGTTGGCCTGAGCATCAATGAGAGCCGTCCAGTGCTCAATTTGTTGATTCAACTGATACAAGTCCATTAAGAGCTCTTCCCTCTCGGGCACTGTAAACTCATGGCCTTCATTCCAACGAAGAAGCGTAGGTTTGACTTGCTGACGCCAACGCTGGTCAATGGTCCCTAGCAGCTTATCAACACGATCGTCTTTGGCCATGACACTATAGGTTGAATCGTCACCCACCATCACTTGTGTCAGAGTATGGTCGATACGCCAAACAGCACCTTGGACATCCAAACCGACACGATCAACATCACGAGCTTGTGTTGAGAATGTATATCCGACTTGATAAAGATCATTGCGGATGACGTTGGCCGATCGGACAATGCCTGTCGCGTTTTCCATCTGCCAGGTCACAAATAGGGTATAGACCACCGAGGCAATCAGTATCGCCACCCAGAGAAGTGACAATCTGAGCAAGCGACTAGACAGTTGAGGTGCTTGTGTTTTTGCGTTTGCCATAAGAAAAAAGAGAAAGCGCACACCTATCAAGCTGCTCGCTTTCTCTTTCTGTACAAAGACAGGAAATTAGTTCGGTTGTTGAGCCTTTTCTTGAGCGGCTGCAGCTTGAGCTAAACGCTGTTGATACAACGACTCAAAATTCATTTCCGGCAAATGAACAGGGGCCATCGAGGTACGCGAAACCAGATCGGCCACATTAGCGCGCAAATACGGGAACACAATCGTCGGGCAAACCACATTGCAAATATGAGCCATTTGTTCTTCGGTAAAGCCACGGATTTGGAAAATACCCGCTTGCTTTACTTCGGTAATCAACATGACATTTTCTTCTTCCTTGATGGTAACCGTCGCACGCACAGTCACTTCGCGGTGAGCGTCGTCAAGCGTCTTGATGCTCACTTCAAACTGCATGTCAAGCATCGGCTGCTTCTGCAAGGGCTTAACGAACACTTCAGGAGCATGAGGCATTTCAACCGATGCATCCTTCATGTAGCAACGTTCCAATTGGAAAGCCGCGGCAGGTGCTGCCTCTTGGTTTTGTGCGGCTTCGCCATTCATGTTTTCTTCGGCCATGATTTAGTCCTTTTTATGGTTCAATTGTCAATGTTTATCGGGTAAAGGGAAGTCGAGCATCAACCCAACCTTTAATGCCATCAGTCAACACAAAGACATCCTTGTAGCCTTTTTTACGAAGCAATGTCGCTGCTTTGTGACTAAAGGTATGCACCGTATCGACCACAATAATCGGGCGATCTTTTGGACACTCTTCCAGACGAGCCTCGAAGTTTTCAAAAGGAATGTTTTTCGAACCGGCAATAGCCCCCCGCTTAAATTCCTTGGGAGAACGCACATCCAGTACAAAAGCATTTTTCCGATTGATGTACTCAATCGCCTGGTCATTATCAACGACCGGTCCCATCGTCTTGTCGGCAATCAAAGGCCAAGCTAACAGGCCCCCTGAAACCAAAACAACGGCAACCAGCAATAAATTATCAAGAATAAATTCAATCACGATTCTCTCACCGTTTAGGCTGTCTAAATTGCACCGGCGACAAGCTCAATGAACTCGTCAACTCAGGTCCTGAGGGATAGTACAACAAATTACAACTTTTTTGTGGTGAACTCCGTGAAGATCCGAATTTTCTTCTAAAATTAAAGAATCTGTTTATTCTTTTCTTATCCATAGAGAAACACCATGTTCAAGCTCGTTTTAATGCGCCACGGCGAAAGCCAATGGAATTTGGAAAACCGCTTCACCGGTTGGACCGATGTTGACTTAACGGAAAAAGGCCGGGAAGAAGCTCGTAAAGCTGGCGAATTGCTCAAAAAAGAAGGTTATCAATTCGACCTTTGCTACACCAGTGTCCTGCGTCGAGCCATTCACACGCTTTGGATTGCATTAGATGCGATGGATTGTCCCTATTTGCCGATCAAAAACTCCTGGCGTTTAAATGAACGCCACTATGGCGCCCTGCAAGGTCTCAACAAAGCCGAAACCGCTGCGAAATACGGTGATGAACAAGTGTTGATTTGGCGCCGCGCCTACGCCATTCCGCCCAACCCGCTGTCTCCCGATGACGAACGTTGGGCTGGCAAAGATCCTCGCTACGCAGACTTGAAACCGGAAGAAATTCCTGCCACGGAGTGCCTGAAAGATACCGTTGCCCGTGTGATTCCCTATTGGAAAGCTGAAATTGAACCGAGCATTCGTGCCGGTAAACGAGTGTTGATTGCCGCCCATGGCAACTCGCTTCGCGCTTTGATCAAATATATCGATAACATGAGCGACGAGGAAATCGTTCATTTGAACATTCCCACCGCCCGTCCTCTCGTTTATGAGTTCGATGACGATATGAAACCCATTCGTCACTACTATCTCGGCAACCAGGCTGAGATTGAAGCGGCTATGGCTGCAGTTGCCGCCCAAGGCAAAGCGAAAAAGTGATCCGTAAGCGTTGTCTACTTTCTTTTACTAAAGCGCTCGGCGTTGCCGGCGCTTTAGTCAGTTTGGCACTAACCCCTGCGGGTAGCACTTGGCTGATCCCGCAGGTTTATGCTGCCCAGACAAACGCTCAAACAGCAAAAAAAACACAAACCAAAAAGGCTCCCGCCAAGAAAACGACAACAGCAACAAAACGGCGCGCAACCAATAATAAGAGTACTGCTACCCAGAAAAAAAAGACTGATGAGGTCAGTGTTAAACGGCGCAATGAGCTACAGAGCCAGCAAAAATCCCTCCAAGAGCAACTTGGCTCACTCAAAAAGCAACTTTCCGAAGCAGAGGCGAGTCAAAGTGAAGCCAGTGATGCGCTTCGCGCTAGCGAAGAAGCCATCTCTAAAGCAAACCGACGCTTAAGGGATTTAGGCAATGAACGTGCTCGCGTGGAAAAACAACTCAATGCATTACGCGAACAGGAATTAGCGGTTAGCGGCGAGCTCACCAGTGCGGAAAAACAAAGTCGAGCCATCGCTCGAGCGCAATACCTCAACACACGACGCCAATCCTGGCAGACATTGGTCGCCGGCATTAATCCTCATGTTGTGGCTCGGGACGCTGCCTCTCTGCAATATTTTGCTCAGGCTCAAGAGAAAACCGTGCACAAGCTTTCTGAGGAACAGGCAAGTATTCACAGCGTTTCTGAGCAAACTAAAAGTAAGCGCCGAGAGCTCTCTCAGATTGCAGCCAATGAGGAAAAAGGGAGAGCACAGCTCGTCAAAGAACAAGCGGCTCGCAAAGAAACACTATCAAAGCTGCAAAAACAAATTTCTGAGCAACGAGCCTCTATCGATAAACTCGAACGTGACCAGGCTCGTTTGGGTGAGTTGGTCGCCAACATCGACAAAGTGTTGGCTCAACGCAAAGCGGAAGCGGAGCGCCGAGCCCAACAAGCACGACGCAATCAGCCGGCAAGCGGCAAAGTCTCTGTTGGAGGCAAAGTTCCTAGCGGAGCGTTTGCCAAACAAAAGGGACGCCTTGTCATGCCGGCTCTCGGCAAAATCACCGGCCGCTACGGACGTGCTCGCGCGAATGTTTCTGGCAAGAGCACTACTTGGCGCGGCCTTATGATCCAAGCCCGTCAGGGAACCGACGTTTTAGCCTGCGCGAGCGGACAAGTCGTTTTTTCCGATTGGCTGCGTGGTTTCGGCAATTTGATTATCGTAGACCACGGTGACGGCTATCTTTCAATTTACGCAAACAATGAATCGCTCTTTAAGAGTGTGGGCGACAAAGTCAATCGCGGTGAAACCATTGCCTCCGTTGGTAATACCGGAGGCGAAGAAAAACCGGGATTGTATTTTGAACTTCGCCGGAATGGACAACCATTCGATCCGCTCCCCTGGATCGGGAAAGAGTAAATTATGAAAACTATTTTCACTCCCTTAACCAAGACCGTGATTTCTGCCGCCGTCTGTGCGGTTTTATCAACGGCGGCTTTGGCAGCGGCAACTCCAGCTAAAGAGCCTTTACCTTTACAGGAAATACGGCAATTCACAGACGTTTATAGCGCAATCAAAGCATATTATGTTGATGTGGACCAAACCAAGGACGCTCAGTTATTGGAAAATGCGCTTGCGGGTATGCTTGCGGGTTTGGATCCTCACTCAGCTTATTTAGATGAAGAGGCCTTCAAAGACATGAAAGAGGGCACAGAGGGTGAATTCGGAGGACTCGGCCTTGAAGTGACTATGGATGCTTCCGGCGTCTTAGTCATTGCGCCAATTGACGACACACCGGCAGCTCGAGCTGGCATTCTCGCCGGCGATATCATCATCAAAATTGACAATCAGGCTACCCGTGCGCTCAGCCTCTCGGAAAACGTCAACCGTATGCGAGGTAAACCCAAAACCAAGATTGATTTGGTGATTGCTCGCAAGGGACTGGATAAACCCTTAGAGATGACTATTACTCGCGACATCATCAAGGTTCAATCCGTTAAGATGAAAGAACTTGCTGACGGTATCGGCTATATCCGTATTTCTCAATTCCAAGAGCATACAGCTAACGATTTAGCCAAATATTTAATCGAATTAAATAAGAAAAATCATTTAAAGGGCTTGGTTCTTGATTTACGTAACGACCCAGGTGGTCTTTTAAATGCCGCCGTTGGTGTTGTGTCGGCTTTCGTTGATAAAGACAAGGTAGTTGTAAGCACTAAAGGGCGCACGCCAGACTCAAATCG
Source organism: uncultured Sutterella sp. (assembly GCA_900546995.1). GTDB lineage: Bacteria > Pseudomonadota > Gammaproteobacteria > Burkholderiales > Burkholderiaceae_F > Aphodousia. The sequence goes on along the minus strand of URFF01000002.1, from coordinate 9,824 downwards.
AGATTTTAAAACTCGTCCGGCTGACTACCTTAATTTTGAGCAAAAACCGTCAGACGATCTGATTGCAAAATTGCCCGCTGTGACCAAAACAGTACCCATGGTTGTTCTCATCAACTCGGCTAGTGCCAGTGCCAGTGAAATTGTTTCCGGAGCGCTGCAAGACCATAAGCGCGCCAAAATCATGGGCAGACAGTCTTTCGGCAAGGGAAGTGTTCAAACCGTCTTACCGATCCGCCCCATGGAAGGTGGAGAACCGAAGACTGGTATCAAACTCACAACATCTCGCTACTACACCCCCGCCGGTCGATCCATTCAGGCAACCGGCATCACGCCTGACATCGAAATTGCCGATACGGCAGAAGGCAATTACGCAAGCTTTAACATCCGTGAAGCAGACCTCGCACACCATCTCAAGAGTGAACAAGAGCGTCGCGAGTCTGAGAAAAAAATGATTGAGGCTTCCAAAAAAGAAGTCAAAAATTCTGAACAACCCAAGACCCGATATTTCTTCGGCGATGAAAATGACTTCCAATTGCAACAAGCCGTTCATGTGCTAAAGGGCGAACCGTATGTCACTGGCTTTGAGCCTAAAAAGGACAACGCGACTCAATCCGATAAAAAAGCTGCCTCCAGTAAAGAAGTGAAAGATCAAAAGGGCGATAAGAAATAACCATGCAACAGCTCTTGATTCACGTTATCCCTTTGTTTTTTGCCCTTTATGCTTACGTGAGCATTTTCGGCAAATCGCACCTGCATTGGGTCATCAAAGGGATCGCGTTGCTGTTTATTTTCTTTGCAAGCCAGTACCCTGCATTTTGCCGATCTTTTTTTGCCGGGCACGACGATGTCGTGCCGTATTTAGGCATTATCCTGTGGAGCTGGCTTTTTGCTTCTCAGCTTTTACTCATTGTCGTTGCATTCGTTAAAGATATTTTTTTCCTTATCTTTAGGCTCGCAGGATATCCCATTCATGTTTCTCTCACAAACTTAGCTTTTGTGATTGGAACATTTTGTATGATCCTGGGCGCCTATGGCTCGTTTAGTGCACTAAAGCAACCGCAAATACGACAAGTCACCATCGAAATTGAAAATTTACCGTCAGCCTTTGATGGTTTTACCGTTGCACAATTATCCGATTTGCACATTAGCGCGTTACTGGAAAAGTCTAGACTCGAAAAAATCATTCACAGCACTCTCGCTTTAAACCCAGACCTGATTGTTGTGACCGGAGACATTGTTGATGGACGAGTGGAAGTTCGCCAACAAGATGTCATGCCCTTAGCAAAACTACATGCCCCATACGGAGTTTTTGCCGTCGAAGGTAATCACGACCACTATGTTGATTATGACGGTTGGATGCGTTTTTTACCGACACTTGGTTTTACCGTTTTACATAACAGCCATCAAATCATTACTCGCAACGGGCAATCGATTGCGCTGGCTGGTGTCAATGATCCTATGGCAAAACGCTACCATCGGGAACTGCCTGATATTGAAAAAGCACTTAGTGGCTTACCCAAAGGGATGCCAGTGATTTTATTGTCCCATCAAATCAAAAATAGCCGTGAATATGCTTACCATGGCGTTGCTCTTCAGTTATCGGGCCACACCCACGGTGGACAGATTCTCGGCATGCATTGGTTAGCTCAAACCCTTAACGATGGATTTGTAAAGGGAAAATACGATGTGGACGGAATGACCCTTTACGTCAATCGCGGTACCGGCCTTTGGTACGGGTTCCCAATACGACTCGGCATTTTTGGTGAAATTACACTGTTTACTCTACGTAAGCCGTCCTAGCCAACAAAACGTCGTGTTGTTTTTACATGCCGTCCTGAAGAAAAACGACTAAGATGAGAGTAGACATCCGTTTTTAAAAGGATCGTATTATGTTAGACAAGAAGAACTTTCGTTATTCTGCCGCTATTGAAGCCTTGATAGAAAAACATTCAGCGGAAGGCAATGACAGCATGTGGAGTGTTTGGCGTGATCGTCAAATTAACCGCAACAACAATGGCGGCAACTACTCATTCGTCCTAGGTCGCAATGACGACAAAGATTCCTTGGTTTATCTCAATTTCGAAACGCCATTTGAAAGTCAGGCGCTTCATGCTCCCTACACATTGATTACCGGTATGACCGGCTCCGGCAAGAGCTCTTTTATTCGCAATCTTATTTTGGATATCGCCATCACCAATCGTCCTGATTTAGCCGCCATCAAAGTATTCGATCCTAACGGCGGTTGGGCGTTTGAAAGTTTAAAGGGCTTGCACCGTCTTCGTGTGGAAACCAATATCGAAACAGCAAAAAGCTATCTCGACAGTATTGTGAAATCGATTGAAGCTCACGAAAAACTGTTTGAGACACTGGGGGTGAAAAGCCTTGAGGAATGCAATAAGGTACTTGGTCTGAAAAAACGGCTTTTGCGAACTTTTGTCATCATCGATGAAATAGCTGTCTGGCTCATTGACGATGACTTTAAAGAAAAACTCATCAGTGCGCTTAAGGCCATTTCAACCAAGGGGTGGAGCACGGGCTATCACCTCATTTTGGCGACGCAATGGCCGGATCCAAGAGTTTTACCTGAAGAAGTTAAACAGTATTTCGGCAACCGCATTTCGTTAAAATTGCCGACGGCTGAAATGTCTGAGTACGCTCTGGGAATCAAAGGAGCGGAATCGCTAACAGAGCTTGGACATATGCTAATGGTACTGGCCGGTGAAAAGCAGCCCATTCATTGCTGGGTGCCTTGGTTATCCGATGAGGATGCCGAGCGGATGGTAACAGCCATTCGCGTTGCCGAAGACCGGTGATAACGACTTATTCAGAGCGCCTAGTTAATTAGGCGCTCTTTTAAAAGAGATGAGCGACTTTAAGTTCTACCAACCTTCCGGGTGTATTCATCGCCCAAAATTTTGGCTTATAGATTTGGACGACACATTGTATTCGGCCTCTGCGGGAATGTTTCACCACATCCATGTATTGATGGATGACTATATTCAAAAAACACTCAACGTCAATGACCAAGTCGCCAACCAACTTCGAAAAGACTATTGGAAACGCTATGGTGTCACTTTCTTAGGCTTGTGGTTGCATCATGGTATTGATCCTGTCGACTTTTTAACTCAAACGCATAATGTCGATATTTCCAGTGTCAAAACACGTGGGTTGATGCGGCAGTCACTTATATCGCTACCAGGTCAAAAAATCCTCTTTACAAACGCGCCGCGTGTGTTTGCGGAACGCATTCTAAAAAAAATTCATATGCGCGATGTCTTTGATGCGAAGTATTGTGTCAACGATATGAAAGTGTTTGGACAATGGTGCCCTAAGCCGTCAGCGGCCATGCTGAAGAAAGTTTTAACAAATCACCACATCAGACCAACCGATGCCTGCTTGATTGACGATAACCTCGGCAATCTGAAGGTTGCCCATCAACTTGGGTTACAAACGGTTTTATGCAAGGGATGGCATCATCACGGCTCTGAAATCGTCAGACCTTTAAGTTATGTTGATGCACAAATTTCTCACCTACGTGACATTCCTAAAATCATGACCGGTCGGTCGAAAACAAAAAATACCAAGCGCTTCCGTAAGCCGCCATTGCTCAATCCTTATGGCTAAAATAGCGATCGGACTCATCAAAAAGGACTGATCTTGTTTATTTTTCGATACATTGCCAAGTTTTTTAAACTGATAGGAAAAATCTTCCACGCCATAGGGGCGTTTTGTTTAGGGTGCGTCGGATTAGGCATTGTCTTAATCCTCGGCTACGGTTTTTTATCTGCTTTTTATCAGCCATCCATTCCCAAACATTCGGTTCTTGTTCTTGACCTTGCTGGGGAAATCAGGGAGCTTCCGACCGAAAGTCCGCTGTCCATGCAATTACTCGGTAACGCCGAACCGATGGACACCGTGCTTTACGATGTTATTGCCTCATTGGATAAGGCGGCAAAAGACGATCATATTGACGCTGTTCTTCTTAAACTTGATCAATTGAGTGGTGCTGGAATTAACACTGTCAGAGAAATCGGTTTAGCTCTTGATCGCTTTAAAACAAGTGGTAAACCGATTTTTGCTTGGGGCACCAATTTTTCTCAAGTTCAATACAGTATCGCTGCACATGCCAATGAAATCTATTTGCATCCGATGGGTTTCGTCGGTGTTAAAGGCTTGAGTTCAGATCGCTTGTACTACGGAGATCTTCTGAAAAATCTTGGCGTGAATATTCACGTGTTTAAGGCCGGCGCTTATAAGAGCTTCCCAGAGAGCTTTACCCGCAACTCCCCCTCAAGAGAGTGGATTGAAGCGGAAAGCTATTGGTTAAATGACGCGTGGCACTCACTCGCAGCGGACATAGAACATTCTCGAGGTTTAATTCCAGGTAGCGTCAATCGCTACATTGACACATTGGTCGAAAACGTCAGTCATTCTCAAGGGAATTTGGCTCAGGCTGCCTTACAATCCAGTCTCATTGACGGAATTAAAACGTACGACTCAACCAAACACTATATTGAAGAAAAACTCTCCAAGGGCACTCAAAGCGAGTTTAACTTTATTTCTGTTTACGATTATTCATCCACGCTATTGACCCCGATTAGCGCTCCGGTGGCTGTTCTTATCGCCGAGGGCGAAATTCGTGAAGGAGAGTCCGAACCGGGTGTGGTCGGCGCTGAAACGCTGATTGATCAAATCCAAGCCCTCAAGGAACAAGCAGACGTCAAGGCACTTGTGCTGCGAGTCAATTCTCCGGGAGGTTCCGCGGTTGCAAGTGAAATGATTCGAGAGGCTTTGGATCAATTCAAAAAGGCCGGTAAACCCGTTGTCGTCAGCATGGGAGATATGGCGGCTTCGGGCGGTTACTGGATCAGCATGGCGGGCTCTGAAATTGTCGCCTCACCGGTCACAATTACAGGATCCATCGGCGTTTTTGGATTGGCACCAACATTTGAAAAAACATTGGATAAAGTCCAAATTGGTCATGGGAGTGTGGGAACAACTTGGTTAGCAAACGCTGAAAAGTTAACCGGACCACTGGATCCCCGACTAGAAAGTGTGCTCACACAATCGGTTGCCAGAACCTATAAAGATTTCACGAAATTGGTCAGCCAATCTCGCTCTTTACCAATCAACCAGGTGCTAGCCGTTGCCCAAGGACGTGTCTGGACGGGGCAGCAGGCTTTGGATCGGCATCTAGTCGATCATCTAGGTGATTTCAACGCTGCCATTGATCGGGCAAGAGTTTTGGCGAAACTGCCTCAAAATGCGAACTACGTTATAGCAAACAGTCAAGCTGAAGATGTCAGCTCGTTATTGCGAGGATCACTAAGAAAATGGACAGTTCCGCTCTCGGCTCTAGGGTTGGATACTTTGCTGTCAAATGTGCAGCAATTTAACTTAACCGAGCCAGGACTTTATGCGCACAGTCTCGTTCGGTGCCAGCCATAAAGCAAAAGGAAGGTGCCCAAACACCTTCCTTTGCTCAATCACTGACTGTTGGTTGCTTTTCGCTTAGTCACCGTACATTTTTTGGCGAATTTCACGGCGCATTTGAGCTTCAAGAGACAGAGTCGCCGTGGGACGGGCTAAGAGTCGAGCCACACCAATCGGTTCCCCGGTTTCTTCACACCAACCGTACTCGCCATTATCAATACGCTGCAATGCAGCCTGAACCTTTTTCAAAAGCTTACGCTCACGATCACGGGTACGCAGTTCCAATGCGTGCTCTTCTTCAATAGTTGCCCGATCCGCAGGGTCAGGTGCAACCGTCGTTTCGCGTAAATGCTCCGTTGTTTGACCAGCATTACTACGCAGTTCCTTTTCCATTTCCTGTAAACGGTTACGGAAAAAAGCGAGCTGCCGATCATTCATGTAATCATCTTCAGGCATGGCGAGCAATTCTTGCTCAGTCAACAACTTTTTCTTTGTGGCCATAAAACATCAAAATCGAACGGTTCTAAGGTTCGATACTTCATTTGGTTACAACATATACCCGTTATGTAAAAGGGTACTCTTTTATCAGCAGTGGACACCGCTAAAAATTATTGGGAACACTTTATACAGGAAAAACAAGATATCTGCTTGTTTTTTTCTATATTTTCCACAAAAAGTCACAAAGATGTCACATTGCCGATTTATGGAGCATCAATAAGACAGGTCTCCAAGCCCGTAATAATGGCGCTTTCCGGCAAATTGCGCCCAATGAACACAATTTTACTCATCGGACGCTCACCTTCGGCCCATTTCGGTCCCAAATCTGCCGCTACCAACATGTGCACCCCTTGAGTGATCATTTTATGATCGGTCCCTTGTAGGTATAACACCCCTTTATAGCGCAACAAATCCGGTCCGTAAACTTGGGTAATGGTTCCCCAAAAACGTTCAAGACGGAACGGGTCAAACGGCGTATAAGACGTAAATACGAAAGATCCGATTTCATCGCCATGATGGTGATGATGTACAACATCGACCAAAAACTCTGGGTCAATATCTAAGACCGTATTGAGATTAAAGCCCTCAATATTGAGAACCTTCTCAACAGCGACTTCACCCATGTGAACATTTTCAATCGGCGCTCTCGGATTCATGCGGCGTAAACGCACGCGGATATCAGCCGCTTCCTGCTCCGTCACTAAGTCGGTTTTTGTTAAGAAAATACGATCCGCAAAGCCGACCTGAGCTTGAGCTTCTGCCTCTTTATCCAGTGTGTCATTACCATGCTTGGCATCAACCACCGTGATAACGCCATCAAGCCGATAAAAAGCCGCAACCGCATCATCCATGAAGAAAGTTTGAGCCACAGGCCCTGGATTGGCGACGCCTGTCGTTTCAATCACCACCCAATCAAACTGAATATCACCACGATCCCGGCGATGGCGTAAGTCGGTAAGCACTCGAGACAAATCCCCACGAATCGTGCAGCAAATGCAGCCGTTACTCATCTGAACGATTTGCTCTTTATTGGTTTGCACCAACAACGTGCTATCAACGTCTTCTTCTCCGAACTCGTTTTCAATGACAGCAATTTTGTGACCGTGTTCTTCACGAAGGATACGGTTTAAAAGAGTCGTTTTCCCTGCGCCTAAAAAACCCGTGATAATGGTCACCGGGATTTGAGGCACCATGTCCATTACGTCCATTCCTATTCTCCCAGAATAAGCTTCGATATTACGAAGCCCCGAATTGTGTCTAGCTAACGAAGGGCTAATTGTAGTCCTTTCAGATACTCTCCTTCAGGACACGTCATCATTAATGGATGATCTTCTCCGGCACCTAATCTTGCAATCATCCAAGCTTCTCGCTTCGAGTCAATCACTGCCCCCGCAATCACTTTTTGGAATAAATCAACATCCATTGCCCCAGAGCAGGAGAAAGTCAATAAATCGCCTCCCTCTTTGACCAGACGCAAACCGTTTAAATTGATGTCTTTATAGGCGCGTGACGCGCGATCAATGTGACGATGGCTTGAGGCAAACTTTGGGGGATCAAGAATGACAAGATCAAATTCCTCCCCTCGATCACGAGCCTGACGAAGATAATCAAACACATCAGCTTGTAACCATTGTGCTCGATCATGGCCAAAGCCATTACGTTCGGCATTTCGTTGAGCCATTGCTAGCGCGTCAGCTGACGAATCGACAGAGATGACTTCTTCGGCTCCACCGGCCAACAATGCCAAGGAGAACCCACCGGTGTAGCAAAAGCAATTTAACGCGCGCATTCCACGACCATGTTGGGCCTTAAATTGTGCGGCAAGCCGTTGCGCAAGCAGACGATTTTCGCGTTGATCAATATAAAATCCGGTCTTGTGTCCATGACGAACGTCTACGCCGTAGCGCACCCCGTCCTCCACAATTTCGATTTCCTGAGGAGGTTCAGCCCCACGCAAGACTCCGACGATTTCACTTAACCCCTCTCTGTGGCGGGTCGCCGCATCAGACCGCTCATAGATCCCCTGGACATCACATTGTTTCATTAAGATACCGGCAATGACGTCTTTCCATGCTTCAACACCTGCCGCTTGAAATTGAGCAACCAACCAATCGCCGTATTGGTCAACAACAAGACCCGGTAATTGATCGGCTTCGCCAAAAATCACCCGAACAGCGCTGGTTCTTGAAAATAAACGCTTCCGAGCACGCAACGCCTTGATAATCTTTTCTTCAAACCAGGCCTTATCAATGCACTCTGACTCAATAAAAGACCAGCAACGCGCCCGAATTGTGGATTCATGAGAGTAAGCTGCCCATGCTAGAAAACGTCCGTCGTAGGAAACGACACGAACCGTCTCACCCAATCCAGGCTTACCCATCACCTTCTGCACAGCCGTGTCATACACCCAAGGATGTCTGCGTAAAAGGGAACGCTCTTTACCTTTTTTCAAAATCAAATCAATCAATTTTGACCTCACCAAAAAATAACCTTAATAAAGGGACGGCTCACCCTGCGGACGAGTCTTAAACCGCCTATGCGTCCACATGTACTGATCCGGGAACTTCTCAATCCAACGTTCAAGCTCCTGAGTAACCCGCAAGGTATCCGCCTCATAATCAGCGGTCGGGAAATTTTCAAATAATGGCGTAACGTGCACCTGGTACCCCTCTTCAGTCATCTCGGGAACACACATCAGCACCTTGGCCTTAGTCACTCGAGCCAAACGAGATGCCATGGGTAGCGTGGCAGCCGGTACGCCAAAAAATGGGACGAAAATCGAGTTCTTAATTCCGTGATCCATGTCCGGTAAGTAATAAAACGGAAGCCCCTGATGCATGGCACGAATCACAGCCTTCAAATCATCCTTACCTGTCTTCGCGATCAAAATAGGATCACTAAATCGTTTGCGTCCGTCAAGGGCTGCCTTATCCCAAACCGGGTTGGCTTGACGCTGGTATAAAGAAACACCTCTTACGTATAAATTTAGGGCAATTCCAGCGGCATCCAAGCCGGCGAAATGCGGAGCAATGACGATCAAAGGCCGATTATCTTCACTGGTAATCCGTTCAATGGCGCCCGGGTCAAATCGCACAAAATTACGCACAGCTTCTGCCGAGCCTTTCCACAATACGCTATGGTCTAAAGCTGCACGAGCCAGTCGAAAATAACAGCGCTTGGCTACCTCAAGCCGCTTCTGTTCACTCCATTGAGGGAAGCACAACTCAAGGTTGCGTAAAGCAATTTTCCGGCGCTTAGGCACAACTCGCCAAAAAACCCAAGCCACAATACGAGCCATACGCGCTCTTGACGCGGGCCTCCAAGAGGCCATCTGATCGACAACAAAGAGCCAGAAATAAGTGAGTAAATTAAGAAAGCTTTTCATCTCGAGTTGGTTTGGTTACACCACTTGGGCATTTGTAGCGATTGTAGGACCAAAGATATTGATGTGGACTTTTCAAAATGGTTTCTGCCAACTTTTGGTTCATCACCGCAGTATCTTTTTGAAGGTCACCGGTTAATTGATAGTCGAACGGCTCGCAATAAATACACCAGCCACCTTTTTCACGCAAAGCACGCGCCACGATAACTTGTGCATTAAATTGTTTTGCCAAACGCATAGGAAATGTCATCGTATAGGCTGGTTCTCCGAAAAAGTCGACCCATACTCCCTCACCGTTTGATGGAACTTGATCAGGCAATATTCCAGTGATTCCACCATCTTTCATGATGCGAATAATCTGGCGAACTCCCTTAAGATCGGCCGAGGCCGGAACAATATTTTCGGATACACGTCCCTGACCGACAATACTGCGCAAATACGATTTTCTCGGTATGCGATAAAGGACTGCAAACTGCCGCTTAACCCCCTTTAACCAATGCTCTGCCACCCA
>URFF01000001.1 GCA_900546995.1 uncultured Sutterella sp. | reverse complement strand
TGCCGCGCCATGTTGTGACCTATGGCTTGTGCGAAGAGGCCGATGTGCGCGCAATTGACATTCGGGCAAGCGGCACACAAATGCTTTTTACGGTTTTGCGCGAGGGGCATGAACCTTTGCCTGTCACGCTGAATTTGCCCGGTATGCATAATGTGCGCAATGCGCTGGCTGCGATCGCGATTGCAACGTTAGTCGAAGTCAAAGACGAGGCGATCGTCTCGGCCTTGGCCAATTTCAAAGGGGTTGGTCGGCGTTTTAGTCAATATGGTGAAGTGGCTTTGCCCTCCGGTGGGCACTTCACGCTCATTGATGACTACGGTCATCACCCTCACGAAATGATGGCCACATTGGCTGCCGTTCGCGGCGCCTATCCGGGGCGACGCATTCTGGTGGCTTTCCAACCGCATCGGTATACACGCACGCGGGATTGTTTCGAAGATTTTGTGAAAGTGCTCTCCGGCGTTGATTCGCTGGTTTTAGCGGATGTGTACCCGGCCGGTGAAACGCCGATTGTGGGAGCGGACGGTCGAAGTCTTGCAAGAGCCATTCGTTTGATTTCACCGACGGAACTTGTTTTCGTGGAAAAACCGACCGATATGGATGAGGCGATTTTAAAACTCGCACGCAATGGCGATGTGGTGGTGACCATGGGAGCCGGCAGTGTCGGGGGCGTGCCCGCTCGACTCATTGAGCGTGCTAAATCAATGCAAAAATAAGAGGAATAAGTCATGGCGACGGAAAATAAGCCGTTTGATCCAGCTTCGTTGGGAAAAGTGGTCTTGTTGTTGGGCGGGCGTTCTAGCGAACGAGAAGTCTCGCTCATGAGTGGTAAGGGCGTTTATGACGCACTGGTCGAAGCTGGAGTCGATGTCACGCGTTTTGATCCTCAAAGCGATGATTTGTCTGAGTTGGAAAAGGGCGAGTACGATCGCGCGATGATTTCGCTTCACGGTCGCTTCGGTGAGGATGGCACGATCCAAGGCGTTCTCGAATACATGGGCATTCCTTATACCGGTCCGGGCGTTCGAGCCAGTGCCATCGCGATCGATAAGGCGATGACCAAGCGCGTTTGGCGCACGTTCAATATCCCGGTGCCTAAAGGCATGTTGGTGACCAAAGATTCCGATATGCGTTTTGTCATTCAGGAGCTGGGTCGGGATTTGGTTGTCAAACCCTCTCATGAAGGCTCCAGTATCGGTCTGACGAAATTAAAGGATGCGACGGTTGAAGAGTTAACCGAAGCAGTGGTGAAAGCCAGTAATCTGGATCATCAAGTGCTGGTCGAAGAGCGCATTTTCGGTCGCGAGCTCACGGTGACGATTTTGGGTTCTGGCGAAGACGCTCGGGCTTTGCCGATTATTGAGATTGTGGCGCCTAACGGCGACTATGACTATCAAAACAAATACTTCACGAACGATGTTCGCTACGATTGTCCGGCGAATCTGCCTCAGGAGTTGGCCGATGAAATCGCGAGCACCTGTGTCAAGGCTTATCATGCTTTGGGGGCTCGCGGTTGGAGTCGCATTGATGTGATGCTCACCGAAGACGGTCGCTACGTATTGTTGGAAATGAATACGTCGCCCGGCATGACGGCGCACTCGCTTGTACCGCTTTCGGCCAAAGTGAGTGGCCTCAATTACCAAGAGCTCGTCTTGTCTGTTCTTCGTGATGCTTCTTTGGATCTGAAACACTAGGCGTGAGCATCAAAACTGTTGTCCGGCGTTTCTTAGCCGCATTGGCTGTCTGTTTACTGCTTGCCGCGGTGGCGGTGAGCAGTTTCCCGGGCTATTTTTTGTCGTTTTTTGAAATTCACGCGGTGGAATTGACCGGAGAGGTTAGCCATATTTCACAGGTAGCCTTTCGGCGTGCCTTGGGCACAACCACGATGGGCAATTTTTTCAATATCAATATTGACTCGATTCGGGAGGCGGCACTCAAAGCCCCGTGGGTCAAAGATGTGAATGTTCGACGTGTTTGGCCGAATAAGATCAACATTGAAATTAAAGAACATAAAGCCCTGGCTTTATGGGAAGACGGGCGGCTGGTTTCTGTCGAAGGGAAGCTTTTTGCCGCCAATCCCGAAGAGGCTGACAACCCGATGGCGCTTCCTGAATTTTTCGGACGCGCCGATATGGTTGGAGAGGTAACACGACGCTATCGGCGCTTTAGCCGGATGTTGCAAGTGGTGATGCCCAAGGCTCGGGTAACTGAAGTCAGTGTGAGCGAACGCGACAGCTGGGCCGTGGCCATTGCCGGAGAGAATATTCCGCCCACTCGAATCGAACTCGGTGTCGAGCAGACCGATTGGACGCTTGAAGATCGCTTTGGGGTTGTTATCGTACAATACCCGGATGTGGTTAAACTCATGCACGGAGCGCCCTCAAGTATTGACGCACGTTATGAGTTGGCTTTTTCTGCCACACTACCCGAACAACACTTGAAGCGCTTGAAATCGCAGGATAGGCGCCGTCAGGCGGCTGAGGCAATTGCCGAATTGAATCGGCAACAGTAGTTCAAATGGTGATGAATAAGGAAACTAAGAAAATCGTTGCGGCGATGGACATCGGCTCAAGTAAAGTATTAGCCGTTGTCGCCGAGGTGTATAAAGATGGCACCTTTAGGGTTTTAGGTCAGGGGCGTGCTCAGTCTCAAGCTATCCGCGAGGGGTGCATTGTCGATATCGACAAGGCGCAGGTGGCGGTACAAAATGCGTTTGCTGAGGCCTGCCGAATTGCTCATCGCGAAGTGCGCGAGATAACGATTAATGTTTCCGGAAAGTTTTTAACGGGAATTGACTCATCGGCGAGTTTACCGCTAAAGGGCAGTCACCCGACGCTTGCGGAAATGAAAACCGTGAAAAGCATGGCTAAAGACGCCGTGCCCAAAAGCGATGAGACTTGCCTCATTAATTTTGAGCTCCTTTATTACATGCTCGATAACCAAAAAGACGAGCAGTCAGAGCAGAATCTTTTGGAGGCCAAAGGCTCAAGCATCACAGCCTATATTCACGGTGCTATGGCCAGCTACATCAATGCCTCGACTCGAGTCAAAGTGATCCGACGCAGCGGCTTGGAAATCTCCGATATTTTGCCCGAGGCCTGGGCTAGCGGCTATGCGGCGCTTTCAGAAGAAGAGCGTCAAAACGGTGTTGTGCTCATTGATATTGGAGAAGGCACAACCGATATCGCGGTCTTTAAGGGGGGAAGTCCTCGGTTTACTCACACACTGGCCTATGGCGGCCGGAAAATCACCGAGGTTTTAGCCGGTTACATGAATTGCTCCATGAAGGAAGCCGAAGAGGTGAAGACCCGACTGGATTTGCGTTGCCAGCCAGAAGACGAAGACGTCGTGCTTTACCGCAAAAGTCCTGAGGCCGGCGGTCGAAAATTCACCAAGTTGGAACTTTCTCAAATTGTCCAGCGTGAAATCTATCAGCTTAACAATGAAATCGGCGCCTTGCTTTTAGCTCAAGACTGGTTCACATTACAGAATAATTTCCCGAAAAACCGGTTGCCGGGCGGTATTGTTCTTACAGGTGGCACGGCACTCCTGATGGGTATCACCGAGTATTTGCAAGGTCTGATTCCCGGGCCGTGGGCCTATTCATTTCACGCCCGTTTGGGACACTCGCGCTATGACGGGGATGGTTGTATCGGGTTAAACTCGCCAAAAGAAAGTGTGGTGATGGGGATGATCGCCTATGAGGCACACCGCTTTAAATTGGGTGAGGATGACGATACCGTTGACGATGCCGATGATAGCTCGTGGTTAGCCAAAATAAAGCGAGGCGTGGTCGAATTTTTTATCGGTCAGTACTAATGACGTTAGTTAATGGACAAAGGGGAGCTGCGAAAAGCTCCTCTTTTTCGTTGAAAAATGTTACTGAAAAATCTAGGCAAATGAACCAGATTCGGCGATAATTACGGAATTGGATTGGAGGCTCTTTTCCTATGTTTGAAGTACTTAATGACGATCCGCGTCAAACTGTCATCAAAGTGGTCGGTGTTGGCGGCGGTGGTGGCAATGCCGTTGAGCATATGATTGAACGGGGTGCTCAAGGTATTGAATTTATTGCGATTAATACAGACTATACGGCGCTTTCGCATTCGCGCGCGCATGCCACTCTCCAGATTGGTAAGACAGGGTTGGGAGCTGGAGCTCGCCCGGAAGTGGGTGAGCAGGCCGCTATTGAAGCGAAAGATCGAATTCGTGAACTTTTGCAAGGGGCAAACCTCGTCTTTATCACGGCCGGTATGGGGGGCGGCACCGGAACGGGTGCGGCTCCGGTGGTTGCTCAAATTGCCCGTGAAATGGGGATTTTGACCGTTGCCGTGGTCACAAAGCCCTTTAGCTACGAAGGGGCTCTTCGGATGCAGCGCGCCGAGGAAGGTTTGGTCAAACTCAAAGAAGCCGTTGACAGTCAGATTGTGATCTTAAACGACAAGCTTGAAGATGAGTTGGGTGAAGACGCATCCGTGAGCGAATGCTTTGCTGCAGCCGATGACGTGCTCTTTAAGGCTTGTGCGGGCATTACGGAAATCATCCAAACACCGGGCTTGATCGGCGTGGACTTTGAAGACTTGCGCACGGTGATGAGCGAACGTGGCACGGCCATGATGGGCTCGGCCATTGCCTCCGGTCCCGATCGCGCTCGTATCGCAGCGGAAAATGCGGTCGCCTGTCCGTTGTTGGAAGGCGTCACCTTAAACGGTGCCCGCGGTGTCTTGGTTTATATCACGGCCAGTGAAGAAACCATGAAGATGAAAGAGACCAAAACGGTCATGAACATCATTACGAACTTTACCGCCAAGGGCGCTCAGGTCATTTACGGTTCTGCCTATGATGACAGCATGGGTGATTCGATGCGCGTGACGGTGGTTGCCACCGGTCTTGATGGCGGCAACAAAGATCGCGCGGTGCCTGCTTTGGAAAAGAAAGAAGAAGTGCGCCCGGTTTGGGCTCCGGTTTCGCCCTCAACTGTTCAAGATAAGCCGAAGGCCGAAGATCCTTTCGCCGCTGCTTGGGATCGTCCGGCCGTGCCCGAAACGAAGGTTGAAGTGTCGCCTGCGACAGGCGCAGCCTCCGTGATTCCGACTCAGGAGCCGCTTCGTACTCAGCCCGCTCCGACGCCGTCTCGTCCGGCAAGCGTTGAGCCCACTACCACGCAGCAACCGATGGGAACTCAAGAGTCGTTGTTCGACCGTAAAGACACTCCCGCCGAGGACAATCCGGCTCGAGATTGGGCACCGACCGGTTGGTGGTCTATTCGTCGCGACAATAAGTAGCTAGTTGATGCTTAAACAAAGAACACTTCAGAAAATTGTCAAAACGGTTGGCATTGGGTTGCATTCGGGGCGCAAGGTTCAGTTGATCTTGCGTCCGGCTGAGCCTAATACCGGCATTGTTTTTTCCCGCGTGGATTTGACGCCGGTTGTCGTCATGCCGGCAGAAGCCACTCGAGTCAATGACACGCGGATGGCCACCACGCTAAACGAGGGGGCGGTGAAGATTTCCACCATTGAGCACTTGATGAGCGCGTTAAACGGTTTGGGAATCGATAACTGCTACGTTGATGTAGATGCGCCGGAAATTCCGATTATGGATGGCTCGAGCGCAAGCTTTGTGTTTTTGATCCAGGCAGCCGGTATTGTTGAGCAAAATGTACCCAAGCGCTTTGTTCGCATTCTCAAACCGGTCATTGTCCGCGATGGGGATAAATGGGCAAAGTTAGAGCCGCATGAAGGCTTTCAACTTGCCTTTTCGATTAACTTCGGTCATCCGGCAATTGACAGCACCGCTCAATTTACCGAAGTTGATTTCGCGAAAATGACCTATGCATCCGCGGTCAGTCGCGCGAGAACGTTCGGCTTTGTGCAGGACGTTGAGATGCTGCGCTCAATTGGTTTGGCTCAGGGCGGCACGCTTGAAAACGCGGTGGTGATGGACGAATTTCATGTGCTCAACCCCGAGGGGCTGCGCAGTCAGGATGAGTTTGTCAAGCATAAGATTTTGGATGCGATGGGGGACCTCTATGTGTTGGGACATCCATTGCTTGCTCGCTATAGCGCTTACAAATCCGGCCATGGTTTGAATAATCTGTTGCTTCGAGCGCTTTTGGCGGAATCTTCTGCTTGGGAATGGGCGACTTTTGAGGATAAACCCGCACCTGTGGATTTTTCCTTTGAGCGGGCGTTCGCGCTCTAACCCCAAAACAATTAATGTCTGGAAAGCGCTTGGGCGAGCTGCTCAAGCGCATTTTTTATGTCCGGGTCTTTAGCTTGTTGAGCATTGGCGTGAACGGCCTCAGAGGCTCCGGGCGGTGCTATGCGAGGATCGTCTTGCGGGTAGGGCTCTTGCGGCGGCAGCGCTTGAATTTTTCCAGCGCGAATGGACTCAATCGGCACTTGCACACCGGCCGTGAATAGGGCCCGTTCAAGGGTGGGTTTCAACTGTGTGAGTCGATTGGCCAAACTGGGCGTGGTGGTATTGATGACAAAGCCACGCGAGGTGAGCTGAACATGCACACAGTCGCGAAAATTAATGCGAAGCCCTTTGTGGATACAGGCGTTTTGTAGGATTGTTTTGGCTTGGATCGCTGCCATTTCGGCACGAATGGGTGAGTTGGCATCAAGCATATTGATGATTTTGCTGATATCTTCCAAGCCCCGCATGGCCATGATGCTTTCTCCCAAACCTAAAACCGAATTTCTGAAGGCGATTCTAGCAACTGAAGCGTCTTTTGTAGAAACTTGGGGAAAACCTGGTACATCCGGTCACGAAATTCCTTGTTTTTCAGACGAAAAAGCCCGCTTCAATATGCGATAATTCACCGCTGTGAATCACTATTCCTATTAATTCGGGAAAATGAATTTCTAACGTTGGATAGGGGGACGCCTCTGTCCGGACAGGGTTACACATAATGTTTTCTGAGCTTTTAACCAAGATTTTCGGCAGTCGCAATGACCGCTTGATCAAACAATATCGTCGTCAGTGTGCGGCGGTGAATAAACTCGAAGATTCCATGAAAGCGCTCACAGATGAGCAGTTGCGTGGAAAAACACAGGAATTCAGGGTTCGTCTGGAAAAAGGCGAGACACTGGATTCTTTGTTGCCGGAAGCTTTCGCGGTGGTTCGTGAGGCAAGTTCCCGCGTGCTGGGGATGCGGCACTTTGACGTTCAGTTGATCGGCGGTATGGTGCTCAATGACGGCAAAATTGCTGAAATGCGAACCGGTGAAGGTAAGACCCTGACCGCCACGTTAGCGGTTTATCTCAATGCTTTGCCCGGTAAGGGTGTTCACGTGGTGACGGTCAATGATTACCTTGCTAAGCGTGACTCCGAATGGATGGGCCGTGTTTATAACTTCCTCGGCATGACCGTTGGCACGATCTACAGCCAACAGCCCAATGAGGAAAAACTTCAGGCCTATGCGGCCGATATCACGTACGGGACCAACAACGAGTTCGGTTTCGATTACCTGCGTGACAACATGGAGTATGACGTCAACCATCGTCGTCAAAGAGGGCTCTTTTACGCCATCGTTGACGAAGTGGACTCGATTCTTATCGACGAAGCGCGTACGCCGCTCATTATTTCCGGTCCGGCCAATGATAATACCGACCTCTATGCTCAGATGAATGAGATTCCGCCGTTACTCATTCCTCAAACGTCTGAAAAGGGTGAAGGGGACTACTGGGTCGACGAAAAGGCTCACCAGGTCTACATTTCCGAACAAGGCCACGAGCATATCGAAAAGATTTTGACCGAACGCGGTTTGATTCCGAGTGGTCAGAGCTTGTATTCCGGACAAAACATTATTTTGATGCACCATTTGCAGGCTGCGTTACGTGCGCACACCCTCTTTAAACGCGATCAACACTACGTGGTGCAAAACGGCGAAATCGTGATCGTGGACGAATTTACCGGTCGTTTAATGCCGGGGCGCCGTTGGTCTGAAGGACTTCACCAGGCGGTCGAAGCCAAGGAAGGGGTGAAGATCAATCAGGAAAACCAGACCTATGCGTCGATTACTTTCCAAAATTACTTCCGTATGTACGAAAAACTCTCCGGTATGACGGGTACGGCCGATACCGAAGCGTATGAATTCCAGGACATTTACGGGTTGGAAACGGTGGTGATTCCGACTCACCGTAAGATGATTCGTATTGACCAACAAGATCGAGTTTTCAGAACGGTGCCCGAAAAGTACAAGGCGATTGTCGATGACATTAAGGAATGTCAATCCCGCGGTCAGCCTGTGCTTTTGGGAACAACATCCATTGAAAACTCCGAAGCGCTCAGTCAACTTCTGACCAAAGAAGGGATCGCGCACAATGTGCTTAACGCCAAACAGCACGAACGGGAGGCTCAGATCGTGTTGGAAGCCGGTCGTCCCGGCATGGTGACCATTGCCACCAACATGGCCGGTCGTGGTACCGATATCGTTTTGGGCGGTGGAATCAATAAGCGTTTGGACGAAATCCGTTTCAACACGGAACTCACCGAAGAACAAAAAGCCGAAGAAGTCGCCAAGGTGAAAGCCGAGTGGCAAATCGAGCACGATAAGGTCGTTGCCTCCGGTGGTCTTCGCATCATCGGTAGTGAACGCCACGAATCGCGTCGTATCGATAACCAATTGCGTGGTCGTGCCGGTCGTCAAGGTGACCCGGGCTCGTCTTGCTTTTATTTGTCCATGGAAGATCCGCTTTTGCGTATTTTCGGTGGCGATCGCATGCGTGCCATTGCCGATAAGCTAAAGCTCGAAGAAGGCGTGGCGATTGAATCGAACATGCTTTCACGCATGATTGAAAGCGCTCAGCGTAAGGTGGAAGGCCGCAACTACGATATTCGTAAGCAATTGCTTGAGTTCGACGACGTTCAAAATGACCAACGCCGAGAAATTTATCGTTTGCGTAACGAAATTCTGGAAAGTTCCGATTTAAGCGAAATGGTCAACAACCTGCGCCACGGCTATTTCACGGATTTGTTCCGTGCCTATGTACCGGCAGACACGGTTGAAGAGCAATGGGATCTTGATAAGCTCATGACCATTCTGAAGACGGAATGGGCAATTGATATCGACTTCAAGGCAATGCTTGATAAGAGCAACGCCGTGACGGACGAAGACCTTGAAAAGACGCTTCTTGATGAGGTAGATCGGATCTACAACGAAAAGGTTGAAATGGCCGGACCTCAGGCAATGAATGATTTTGCTCGTCAGGTCACGTTGCAAGTGCTCGACGCCATTTGGCGGGCTCACATCACGGCGTTGGATGCTTTGCGTCAAGGAATTTACTTGCGCGGTTATGCTCAAAAACAACCGAAGCAGGAATACAAGCGTGAAGCGTTTAACATGTTTGAAACCCTGCTTGACCGTGTTCGTGAAAATGTGATGCGTGTGTTGATGAACGTTCGCATCCAAACTCGCGAAGAAATTGAAGCGGAGCAGCAAAAAGCTCGCGAAGAAGCTGAAGCTCGTGCTCAGGCGATCGCTCAAGCCAAGGCAGAGGCTGAAGCTCAGGCCCGTGCAGAGCGCGAACGTATTGGTCATGATGATGAAGGCAACCAATTGTCCTTTACCGGGATCTCGCCTTATGGCGTGGATCTCGATAAGGTGGATTGGCGAGGCGTTTCTCGAAATGATCCCTGCCCCTGTGGCTCCGGGAAGAAATTCAAGAATTGCCATGGTCACATTCAATAAGCAGTGACTGATCGTTAAAGACTGACTTTCATGGGGCGCTCTTCGGAGCGCCCTTTTCAAACAAATATTAGGTAGAAGAAAATGTCTCAAGTAACGCCCGTGGTTTGTGCCATTTTGATTGATCAAGAGGGAAAGTGCCTTTTAAGCTCTCGACCTGAAGGGAAGGTCTATGCCGGTTGGTGGGAGTTTCCCGGTGGGAAAATGGAAGCCGGCGAAACCATTGAAGAGACGATTGAACGGGAAATGCGTGAGGAGTTGGGGGTAGTCGTTAAAGAAGTGGCACCGTGGGTCACATTAACTCATGTTTATCCTCATGCGACGGTCAAATTGCATTTTGTTAGGGCATGGCACTGGGAAGGTTCGCCTCGCTCAATGGAACAACAAGAGTTTGGTTTCTTTGGTGTTGATCAGTGGCCGAGCCCTGTGCTTGAAGCGAGCCAACCGATTGCCAAGTGGTTGCGTTTGCCGATTCACTGGTTGCGCCTTGAAGGCGAAAACCCCGATTGGGATCAACTTAAAACGCGCCGTTTTGACGGTATTATGTTGGGCGATCGTTATGCGAAGGATATGGATCTCATCAAAGAGCGCTTGGCTTGTACCGGCTTTAAAGAATGCTGGGTGAGTGCGAACGCTGAGGCATCCATTCAACAGAAAGCCGATGGTGTTTACGCTCGAGTCGAAGAACTCTCAAAGGTCGTTCATTCCCGCCTTGCCGTTGCTATCACCAATGATGATTGGCAAGCTGTGAGCGATAGCGGCGCTCTTTTTGCCATGGCTCCACAGTCGGTTCGCGTGGGTTCAAGCGCATGGCAGCGCCTTTTTGAAAATAATCCGATTCCGATTTACGCCACCAATGTGCGGCTTGATTCAGATCGGTTTTTGCGCCCTCACGGAGCGAACGGCTGGATTGAAACGGTGTAGATAAAGAAGGCTGCTCATTGGGCAGCCTTCGTCGTTATTTGTCTTCGGATTGCTTTTCTTGTGGCTTTTCTTCTGGGATTGAGGCAAAAAGCTCTTGCGCTAAACGATCCGCTTCGGATTCGTTGGTTTGAGCGTAACTGTTGCCGTGAATGACATAACTATCGCTTGCCCATTCTCCCAAATCGATGAGTTTGCAACGTTCCGAGCAAAATGGCCTCCAGGGATTTTTCTCAGACCATTCAACCGGTTTGTGGCATGTCGGGCATTTCACAATCATACTGGGGCTCCTGAGTTGGGCGATTGACTGGCAAGACGCAGGTAATAATCGTGTAAGTGCTTCACCTGCTGATTCAAGTGGTCAATCGTTGATTCATTGACAATCACTTCATTGGCAATGGCCTTGCGCTCATCTCGAGTGGCTTGAGATGCAATGATGGAGATCGCTTGTTCTCGCGAGAGCTTTGAGCGTTGCATGATTCGTTTGATCTGCGTTTCAACGTCACAATCAATGACCAAAATTCGGTCGCAACGACTAATCCACGCGGGACTTTCCGCCAGCAATGGCACAACTAACACGACATAAGGCGCATTGCTATGCTGACTGACCGAGGCCAGTGCCACTCGGGCAATCAAAGGATGCAGAATCGTTTCTAATTTTTTCTTCGCTTTAGGATCCGTGAAAACAAGCTGTCGCATTTTCTCTCGGTCCATTTCACCGGAAGCCGTGATCATGGTTTCGCCAAAGGCGGTTCGAATGGCGTCAATGGCCAAACCACGCGGAGCTGTGAGCGCGTGGCTAATCAAATCTGTATCAATGACAGGGACACCCAAAGCGGCAAAAGCATTGCTCGCTTGAGTTTTCCCGGAACCGATGCCGCCGGTTAGGCCGACAATCCAAGGCATGGAAAAATCCTTTATTTAATGATCGTTGTTGTTAGGGAGAATGCAAAAGATTATACGATTGTTGGGGGAGAAAAACGGGAATTGACCGAAAATCTGTTGGCTGAAAACAAAAAAGCGACTTACGAAAAGTCGCTTTTGGAATTCTGGTCGGGGTGAGAGGATTCGAACCTCCGACACCTACGTCCCGAACGTAGTACTCTACCAGGCTGAGCTACACCCCGAATCGCTGTTAAGATTTTCTCTCAACCACGAAAGACAACAATTGTACCAGAGAATTTCTGAAAATGGAAGGGGATAAAGCATTTAATGCATTCTTTCCTTTTTCCAATTCCTGGTGAGCACGCATTGTACACCGTTCGATGGCTTTCGTGCTACGGATAATGGCAGAAATTTTTTCAAAATCGCCGTGACCGTGACGGATGGCCTCTTCAATGAATCGACGATTTTCCTCAGAAGTCTCTTGTAGCGTGTAAATAACCGGCAGTGTGACTTTACCTTCGGCGAAATCCGCACCGATTTGTTTGCCGCTTTGAGCCGGATCACCTGAGTAATCAAGGATGTCGTCGGCTATTTGAAAGGCGTTACCCAATGCGTGGCAATACTCAATCAGGGCTTTTTCTTTTTCAGGCTCGGCTTTGGCGATCGCACAAGCCATTTGAGCGGCGGCGACAAACAATGCAGACGTTTTTCGCTCAATCACCCGAAGATAGCGGGGCTCATCCACCGAAGGGTCGTGCGCATTTTGCATTTGGATGACTTCGCCTTCACTTAGGATGTTCGCCGCCCCAGCCAAGGCACGCATGACATCCAAATTACCGATTCGCACCATCATCTGAAACGAGCGCGTGTACATGAAGTCACCGACCAAGACGGCAATGTTGTTCCCCCATTGAGCGTTGGCCGTGGGGCGGCCTCTACGCATCATCCCCTCGTCGACCACATCGTCGTGCATCAAGGTTGCCGTATGAAGCATTTCAATGGTGGCGCCGAGCTCACGATGTTGTTCACCTTCATAGCCTAAAGCGCGAGCCATGAGCATGAGCAGGGCAGGGCGCATACGCTTGCCGCCGGCCGCAATGATGTAGTTGCCGACTTCTGCAATTTTTGGGCTCTGACTAGCGGAGAGTTCTTCGTGAAGAATTCGATCGACCGCAATCATATCGTCGGCAATGGGAGCCAATGCTTGTTGGGCTGCGCTGACTGTCGACGAAGCAATAGTAGTGTTTGACATAGTGGCTTGCATTATACCGAGCTGAGGCAACGATAGTTTCAAAAAAATCCCCGCTACCAATCTTGGGTAACGGGGATTGATCCAATGCGTTTAGAACTAGACCGCTGGTTTGACTTCAGGCGTTACTGTCTGAGCGGTTGCGGTTTGCTCAGCAGAATGATTTAATTTTTGCTGCAGCATTTGAATGATCTCATAGTGGTTGATGAGTTCTCGAGCAAAGAGCAGGAAACTCAAATAGATTTCACAGCCACGTGACGAGAATCCATTTTCCGGACCGGTCAACAAGAGTTTTTCTTGAATGACTTCAATACGGTTCAGTAATGTTTGTGCATTCTTGTGGAAATCCTCAACGCTTTGAGCGTCTTGCTTTGTACCAACGATTTCGACGAGCAGTTGCGACAGATCAGCCAAATCTTGTCCCAATTCGCCTTGGAAGGTTCTGTGGCGATTGGCGATATGATCTTTTGTCACACGAGCCAAGCTCTGTAACGAACGACCGACATCACGCAAGTGAGTGAAGGTACGGAAGTAGCTATAACGAGCGTCGAAGTCTTCCTTATTGGGCTTGTACTTCGAATAATTCATCCGATAGTAAAGTCCGCGCTCACGGGTTAATCGGTCAAAGTTAGCATTGGCTTTGAGCTTAAGCTTGCGCAAGCCGCTTTCGCTGTCACCTAAGAAGCTTTCAACGATGTTGTTATAAAGCGTCACCGTGGTAAACAGATTTTGTGAAATGCGTTCATTGAGAATGCCGCGAATCGTTTCCACGTCATAGCGCATCTTGCGTTCGGCTTGGAAGGCTTTATTTTCCTTGCTGAAACGAATGTTGGAACGAATCAACAAAGCGCAGGCCAATAGTGCCAACAAGAAGGCAACGACAGAGCCACCGAAGAACATTAATAAGCAAATGATAGCGGCCAACGTACTGGCGGTTAATGCCGTCAAGAACCAGCCGCTGATCACGGTTAACACACCAGAGATACGGTACACAGCCGTTTCACGGTCCCAAGCACCGTCCGCGAAGCTCGAACCCATGGCGACCATGAAGGTCACGTAGGTCGTTGAAAGCGGCAATTGCAAAGAAGTTGCCGATGCAATCAAAATGGCTGATAAAACCAAATTGACCGAGGCACGAACGTAGTCAAAGGGAAGCGGTTCTTCGCCGCGAGCTAAGCGACGATGCTTAAAGCGTGAATCCAAACCTTTTTTAACCGCACCCGGGATAATTTGATTGACGATGCTGCCTAAACCCATCGTGGTACGGACGATGACGCGACCGGCAAGTGAAGAACCAAAGAGCTCATGGTCACTTTGTTGTGCCGAGAGGTTAAGCGAGGTTTGAATAACCCGATGGGCTTTCTTGGAAAACCAAAGGGTAAAGGTCATCACCAAACCGGATGCGATAAGGAAAGATGTATCGGTTTTCGCTGGGTGAAGTAGCCCTTCCATCATAAAGGAGGAATCGGCAACGCCGGAATTTGACCAAATCTTCCAGCTGTCAAGCGCGGCAAGCGGCACGCCGACGAAATTCACTAAGTCGTTGCCGGCAAAGGCAAAGGCAAGTGAGAACGTCCCCGAGAGAATCACAATCTTAAAGATATTGACCTTAAAGACCATGATGAGAAGTTGAAAGAAAATCGATAATCCAACAAAAAGGGAAATCAAAATCACGCGGGTATTCGCGTCAATCCAAGCAATCCACTCCGGTTGCATGAAGCTTGCGCCTTTGGCACCCTTCATGACGAGGAAGTACATGATGGCTGTAATACAGAAGCCACCGAAAATCGCTCCGATCTTGTAGTACATGCGCTCAAAATAGAAGGAGAAAATCAAGCGCATGATGTACTGAATGACTGCGCCACTGATGAATGCGACAACCACTGAAACCAAAATGGCTGAGATAATCGTGAGCGCCTTACTGGTATTGATATAGTCAAACACCATTTCAATGGAGCCGCCATCCATATAAAGTTTGAAGAAGGCGGCGGCCATGGCACTGCCTAAGAGTTCAAACACAATCGAAACGGTTGTGGAAGTGGGTAACCCCAATGAGTTAAATGCATCAAGAAGCACCACGTCGGCAATCATGACCGCAAAGAAAATGATCATGATCTCGGAGAAGGAGAACATTTGCGGGTGAAAGACGCCGGAGCGGGCAATTTCCATCATTCCGGAAGAGAAAGTTGCACCGAGTAGCACGCCAAAAGTTGCCACCCACATTGTGGTTCTGAATTTGGCGATTCGGCACCCGAGTGCAGAGTTCAAGAAGTTAACAGCGTCATTGCTAACGCCAACGAAGAGATCGAAAATCGCCAGACAACCTAAAAAAGCCAGTACTGCGATGTAATAATTGTCCATAACATCCTCTGTCGGAGTGGTAGAAATGTGACTTAATTATGAACTAAGCCTTTTGATTGGGGCGAAGTTTATGACAGTTTTGTGACAAAACGATGACAAAAAGGATAAATATTGCAATCTATCCCTTCCATCCTAGAGAATTTAATGTGTTCTTGTGTCATTTTCGCTTAATTTCCCGGGTAATTCCTATCTTCAAGCACGCGAAAATCAAGAAGAATATCCGTCCTATAATTGTGAGCAGCAAATATTTGCATAAATCATTGATTTGTGAAATAATCCGCATTTCCACGCATGAGTAGATCCGACATTGGTCGGGTTGATTAACTATAAAAAGGTTTCGCAGACAGTGCGTTGGCTGAGCGAAACGGGCGAGGTATAAATCAATGTACGCAATTATCAAGACCGGTGGCAAGCAATATCGCGTCGCCGCTGGTGACAAGCTCAAGGTTGAATCCTTGAACGCCGAAGTCGGCTCCCAAGTGACCCTTTCTGAAGTCTTGGCTGTTTCCGATGGCAATGAACTCAAGGTCGGCGCTCCCTTCGTTGAAGGCGCCAGCGTGACCGCTACGGTCGTTTCCCACGGCCGTCACGACAAGGTTCGCATCTTCAAGATGCGTCGTCGTAAGCACTCCATCAAGAGCGCTGGTCATCGTCAAAACTACACGGAGCTCAAGATCGAAACGATCGCGGCTTAATATCGACTTTTAAGAGAGTAAGAAAATGGCACATAAAAAGGGCGGCGGTTCTACCCGCAACGGTCGTGACTCCCAAGCTAAGCGTCTTGGTGTGAAGGTTTTTGGTGATGCAGCGATTACCGCTGGTGGCATCATCGTTCGTCAACGCGGCACGCAGTTCCACCCGGGCGACAATGTCGGCATGGGTCGTGACCACACGTTGTTTGCTAAGGTTGACGGCACGGTGAAGTTCGAGGTCAAGGGCCCGAAGAATCACCGTTTCGTGACGGTTATCCCTGCCTAATTTTGTAGGTCAGGTTCGAGGTGTATATTTAGCACCTCAAAATAAACCCAACACACAAAGGCCATGTCGCTTGACATGGCTTTTGCCGTATCATGGAGACGGAGCTTTCCGTTTTGTTTTTATTCTAAGGAGACGGCGTTAGAGACTTTGCTTGATGCAATTTCTCTTGCCTCAAGTTTTATTATGAAATTTGTTGACGAAGCACGCATTGAAGTTGCCGGTGGCAAAGGCGGTAATGGCGTCGCCTCTTTCCGTCGGGAAAAGTTCATTCCGAAAGGTGGCCCAGATGGCGGTGATGGCGGTCGTGGCGGCAATGTTTATGCTGTGGCTGACTGCAATATCAATACGCTCATTGACTATCGTTATGCTCGAAAACACTTTGCGCGAAACGGTGAAAATGGGCGTGGTTCCGACTGCTATGGCGCAGCCGGTAACGATATCGAATTGCGTATGCCGGTGGGCACGCTAGTGACCGATGCCGATACCGGTGAGTTGATTGCCGATTTGACTCAACACGGTCAACGTTATCTTTTGGCCAAGGGTGGCAAGGGCGGTTTGGGTAACCTACACTTTAAGTCCAGTACGAACCGTGCCCCGCGTCAGTGCACGCCCGGTGAAGAGGGCGAGCATCGGTTTTTGAATTTGGAATTAAAGGTCTTGGCTGATGTCGGTTTGTTAGGAATGCCAAATGCCGGCAAGTCGACTTTTATTTCAGCAATTTCAAATGCTCGCCCAAAAATTGCGGATTATCCCTTTACGACGCTTCATCCACAATTGGGAGTCGTGCGCGTTGGTCCTGAGCAAAGTTTCGTTGTGGCAGATATTCCGGGCTTGATCGAAGGGGCTGCGGAAGGTGCCGGATTGGGACACCTCTTTTTACGCCATCTATCACGCACGAAATTATTGCTGCATCTTATTGATATGGCACCCTTTGATCCCGATGTGGATCCGGTTAGAGAAGCCTTGGCGCTTGTTGAAGAGCTTCGCAAGTACGATGAATCGCTTTACGCTAAGCCGCGTTGGATCGTGCTCAATAAGATTGACCTGGTGCCCGAAGCTGAACAGGACGATCGAATTGATGCTTTAATCGAGGGTCTGGATCTAAAGGCTGATGATCGTGTGTTTGTAATTTCTGCGGCCACTCGTGAAGGGTGTGAGGAATTAATCAGTGCGATTGCTCAGTATCTTGATGACGAAAAACGCCGAGAAAATCAATATGTTGACGATGAGCGCGTAGAGTCCGAAGTGAGTGAAGTGCCGATGTCATCTCAAGATTAATTTTTTAACGTTGTTGTTCCAAAAGTTGACACTCTTTTTAATCAGAAGGGTGTCAATTTTTTTGGATCTTTGTTTTTTAGCATTACATCCAAAATGAAAAATACTATCTAGTTGATCCGACGTTTCGACAATTTTTAATCAGCAGTACAAGTCCGGATTTAGGTCATGTTATCGAAAATATCGTCTACCTAGAACTGAAACGGCGTTATCAGGCTGTTTTTGTCGGTACTGATAGGGTTGGAGAGGTTGATTTTGTCGCTGCTAATGGCAATGACTATGTCTACTTTCAAGTTGCTGCGTGTCTTTCGGATGATCAAACGCTTCAAAGAGAACTAAACTCATTGAAGAGTATCGCCGATCATTATCCGAAGTATATTTTGACTTTGGATCCATTGTTTGTCGGTCAGCAATATTCAGGGATACGGTGTCTCAGTCTTCTAGATTGGTTAGTGTTTGCAAATTAACCAAAATGTTTTTTTAACGAAGCGAACGATATTGTTGCTACGAATGTATTGTCGAAAGGCTCATGAGATTGTAGATGCGACTGAGAATTCGTTCGAAGTGAGCATTGTTGCATTCCGCAAAATCTTGGGGAAATCCTTAAGCATTTCAGCCTAAGTCGAGAGTAGAATTTTTCTCGTTTGTTGTTTTACTAACTGAGGAGATTCGCCATGGCTCAGACCGGTGATCAATTGCCCCGTTGGACGTTAGAAGACGCCTACGGGAGTGTGACGGACGAACGTTATACCAAAGAGCTTGCTCACGTTCAAGACTTGATGAAAACGCTCTCTGAACACCTTGACCATGAGTTAAGTTTCGAGGAAGTGGTTCAATGGATGCCCGTTTATGAAGATGCATTTGTGGGCATCAGTTCGTTAATCTCGTTTGCCTACTGCGCTTCTGCTATTGATGTGACCGATACCAATGCCTCAAGCGCTTTTGGTCAAACGCAAATGATTGCCGCACAGCTTGACGCCATCGGTCAGCCGCTTTTTAAGATGTTAGGCACATTGGCCGAAGACGATCCCCGTTGGGAAAATAAGGTCGTGGCCCACTGGCGCTTCAATACCATCGAGAAGAAAAACTCTTGGAAGAGTGGCTTAACGGCAGAACAAAGTCGGTTAATCAATGAATTTGCCGGTGCCTCATTCTATCCGTTGGATGCGGTTTATAAGCGCCTAAATAAGCGCTTGGCTGTTAAGGCAAAGAATTCCGCTGGTGAAGAGGTGACGTTGACCTACTCGCAATGTGTGGGTGTGCTAAAAGGAGCAACCGATCCTGTGCTTCGCGAAACTGCTCAAGAAGCGGTTAACGAATGGTACAAGCAACACGCTGACGACTATGTTGATGTTTTGAATTTGTTGCATGGCTTCCGTAAGGTGCAATTTAAAGAAGCCGGTGTGACCGACTGGATGAAGCCGAGTCTTGAACAAAACCGCATGAGTCGTGAAGCGTTGGATGCAGCTATCGAGTGCATCCATAACCGCATTGACGCAATTCGTGAAGCGATTCGTGTCAGAGCACCGTTCTTTGGACGCGATGTGATGAAGGCTTGCGACTTCTTCGCGCCGATCCCCGTTAAGAGCGAAGGCAAGTCTGCCTATATCCCGTATGATGAAGCAATCAAGACGATCAAGGCCGCCTTGGTTGAAGTCAATCCCGACATTCCGGCCTTCATTGACATGATGCTTCAAAATCACTGGTTGGATGCTCGTGTGGATGCCAATAAGGGCGGTGGTGCCTTCTACTCTCGCTTTAACCGCTTTAAACAAACGCGTGTCTTTACGACTTATCAAGGTAGTTTCGCTTCAGTGATTCAGCAGTCGCACGAATTGGGTCACGCTTTCCACTATTGGGTGATGCGTGATATGCCGACAAACCTCACGGAATTCCCGATGACGCTTACCGAGGTGGCAAGTACTTTCAATGAAGCAAACTTGCGCCGTTATTGTGCCGCTCACAGCCAAAGCGATGAAGAACGCTTAGCCATCTTGTGGCAAGAGTTGGTAAGTTGCGCAAACTTCTGCCTGCAGTTACCCGTTCGCATGGATTTCGAAAAGCGCTTTATCGCTCGCCGTCAGGAAGGGTTGGTGAAGACCGCCGAAGCCGAACAGATGATGCAAGACGTCTGGCACGAATACATGGGCGATGCGATTGAAGATTGTGATCCCTACTTGTGGGGCTACAAGCTTCATTTCTATATGACCGACCAATACATCTATAACTACGCCTACATGGTGGGTTATTTGATGTCTCAAGGCTTGTGCCGCGAACAACAAAAGCGGGGTGAGGATTTCCCGCGCTTTTATCGTGAATTCTTGCGTGATACCGGTCGTATGACGGTAGACGGTTTAATCCAAAAGCACATGGGTATGGATGCCACAACGCCGGAATTCTGGAACCAGTGCATTGATCAGGCCTGCAGCTACATCAAGGAATTCAAGGAACTCACTGCCAAGATGAAAGCCAAGGCTTAATAACGTAGGTT
The DNA here is from genome assembly GCA_900546995.1 of uncultured Sutterella sp. Classification (GTDB taxonomy): domain Bacteria; phylum Pseudomonadota; class Gammaproteobacteria; order Burkholderiales; family Burkholderiaceae_F; genus Aphodousia. Next base: position 56,616 of record URFF01000001.1, on the reverse strand, counting down.
TTAAAGCGATTAGAAATCGGCCGCAAATGCGGCCGATTTCGTTAGTGGAGGACACTTAACGGGTCAATTTGCGCCAGGCTGGAATGGTTGCTTCATAAGCTTGAATATCAGCTTCATGAGCGAGTGTCAAAGCAATCGTATCCAAGCCGTTTAGGATGCATTCCCGGCGGAAGGGATCCACGGTGAAGGTGTACTGTTTTGAATCCACCGTGACGGTGTTTTCTTCCAGATCGATCGTGATTTCCATACCAGGCTTTTGATTTAAAGCTTGATGAATTTCTTCCACTTCCTCTGGCGTGAGCTTAACTAATAAAAGCCCGTTACCTAAAGCGTTATTGGAGAAAATATCAGCGAAAGAACTGGCAATGATGGCTCGGATGCCGAAATCCAGTAGTGCCCAAGGAGCGTGTTCGCGGCTTGAGCCATTGCCGAAATTATCACGAGCGACAATAAACTTCGCTTCTTGGTAACAAGGTTTATTCAGCACAAAGTCTGGATTAGGCAACGTCTCCGCCGCATCGAGATAACGCCAGCCGTGAAAGAGATGTTTCCCAAACCCTTTGCGGTCAACAGCCAACAAAAATTGCTTCGGAATGATTTGGTCCGTATCAATGTTGGAGGCTTCCATCGGAGCGGCCACCGCAGTCATTTTGGTAAATTTTTGCATTTGTTCCACTCCTTGTTTTTAAATCCACTCGCGGACATCAACAATTTCGCCGGCGATTGCAGCCGCCGCTGCCATGGCAGGGCTCATCAAGTGAGTGCGTGAGCCCCGTCCTTGACGACCGATGAAGTTGCGATTTGACGTGGAGGCAACGCGAGCGCCGCTCGGAGCCAAGTCATCGTTCATACCGAGGCACATGGAGCAACCGGGTAGACGCCATTGGAAACCCGCTTCTTTGAAGATTTGATCAAGCCCCTCGGCTTCGGCTTGCGCTTTAACACCCATGGATCCCGGAACCGCTAAAGCAGTGACGCCAGCGGCAACATGTCGGCCTTTAAGAATCTGAGCGGCTTCGCGGAAGTCCTCAATGCGTCCGTTAGTGCATGAGCCGATAAAGACATAGTCAATCTTGACGCCCAGCATGGACTGACCACCCGTGAGTCCTTCATAGTCCAAAGCGGCTCGAATAGCGTCAGCTTCATTGGCATTTTTGCAATCTTCGGGGCGGGGAATCGGATCGGTGATACGACAACCCTGTCCGGGATTGGTTCCCCAAGTGACCACGGGGACTAAATGACCGGAGTCAATTTCAATTTCTTTGTCGAAAACGGCATCTTCATCGCTACGCAACGTCTTCCAGTAAGCAACCGCTTCATCCCAGTCTTTGCCTTTGGGGGCGAACTGACGGCCTTTAAGGTAGGCAAAAGTGGTTTCATCAGGGGCAATCATTCCGGCTTTGGCACCCACTTCGATAGCCATGTTGGATAACGTCATGCGCGCTTCCATGGAAAGCGAGGTGACGCCGTCGCCAGCGAATTCCATGGCGTAACCGGTTGCACCGCCGGTCGTTAGCTTACGGGCAATTTCCAAAATTAGATCTTTTGCGAAAACGCCTTTGGGGAGTTTCCCTTTGCAAAGAACACGCATGGTTTTGAGCCGCCCTTGCTTAATGGTTTGCGTGGCCATGACGTGCTCGACTTCGCTTGTGCCGATGCCGAAAGCCAAAGCTCCGAACGCACCGTGTGTGGCGGTGTGCGAGTCACCGCAAACGAGTGTAGTACCAGGTAACGTGAAGCCGGTTTGCGGACCAATGATGTGCACAATTCCTTGGTTGGGGTGTCCTAAGCCGTAAAGTTCAACACCGAATTCCTCACAATTTTTCATGAGAGTCGTCACCTGAATCTTGGCAATGGGGCTACAGGCGTCGATCGTGGCTTTTTGTGTGGAAATGTCATGGTCCATGGTCGCCATGATCAATTCCGGGTGGCGAAGCTTACGATGCGCTTCCCGCAAGCCGGCAAACGCCTGCGGGCTTGTGACTTCGTGGACCAAATGGCGGTCGACATAAAGTAGCGGCAATTCTCCGGGTTTCTCAAAGACCACATGCGCGTCATAGACCTTTTCGTAAAGCGTCTTTCCCATGATGTTTCCCCTTAAGAAGCCAAGCGTGCAACAATCGCATCGCCCATGTCGGCTGTGCCGACGACAGTTGCGTCTTGGACGGCGCTAGCAAGATCGGCCGTTACGATGCGGTCAGCCAATGTTTTTGCAATAGCATTTTCAATCATTTGCGCGGCTTTTTCCTCCTTAAAGGAGTAGCGCAACATCAATGCCGCCGAGAGAATTTGAGCAATTGGATTGGCGATGCCTCGACCGGCGATATCAGGCGCGGAGCCGCCTGCCGGTTCATAAAGTCCAAAAGAGCCTTCACCCAAGGATGCCGAAGAAAGCATGCCCATGGAACCGGTGACCATCGCGCATTCGTCCGAGAGAATATCGCCAAACATATTCGAGCATAAAATGATGTCGAATTGATCCGGCGCTTTGATGACTTGCATAGTGGCATTATCAATGTAGAGATGCTCAAGTGTGACATCCGGGTATTGCTTGGCCACTTCGGTCACCACTTCCCGCCACAAGACGGAGCTAGCCAACACGTTGGATTTATCAATTGAAGTGACTTTATGCCGACGACCTTGCGCAGCCCTAAAGGCAACGTGGGCAATGCGTTCGATTTCTGCGCGGCTATAAACTTCGGTGTCAAAAGCGCGTTCAGAGGGGCCAGCACCTTCCCGACCTTTGGGTTGACCAAAATAGATGCCACCGGTTAATTCTCGGACCACGACAGCATCAAAGCCACGGGCGGCGATATCGGCACGAAGGGGAGAGAGGGCGTCCAGCCCCGGGAAAATCCGGGCCGGTCGCAAATTGCAAAAAAGACCATAGTGCTTGCGAAGAGGTAAAAGCGCACCGGCCTCAGGGCGGTCCTTGTGCGGCAGATGATCCCACTTGGGACCGCCGACACTGCCAAACAAAATGGCTTGGGCTTTATCGCAGGCATCAAGGGTGTCTTTAGGCAACGGCGTTGAGCAGGCGTCGATGGCCGCGCCTCCCACGAGTTTTTCTTCCCGAGTCAGCGTAAATCCGCAGATTTTGGCAGTCGCATCAAGTACCTTGAGCGCTTCAGTCATGACTTCGGGGCCGATGCCGTCACCTGCTAAGACAGCAATATGATATTGTCGATTCATGTTAAAAATCCCTTCTTTATTTTGATTGCATGCTGTGTTCGTGATTGCGTTCCTTATCAATTAACCGCGCCCGCTCAATGATGTTGCAGGCGTTAATGAGAGCCAAGGCCGAGGCTTCAATCACGTCTGTTGACATGCCCATGCCATGGAATGTTCGACCGTTGTAGTCCACGTTGACATTGACTTCTCCCAAAGCGTCCATGCCGGAACCATTAGCGTTAATGGTGTAGCTAGTCAATTTGCAACGAATGCCTGTGAGTCGAGAGATGCAGTTATAAACGGCATCCACAGGACCGTTGCCGGTGCAAGATTCTGTGCGGGTGCGTTTACCTGCGCGTAGTCTGACACTTGCCGTCGGAATGGCGCCGTGATTGATGCCTCCAGACATGACATTAAGTGTTTCCAATTCAAAATAGTTTTCAACGTCTTCGTCACGCTTTTGGAAGAAAAGAAGCGCTTCAAGGTCGTAATCAAATACTTGACCTTTGCGGTCCGCGAGTTTCAGGAACCGGCTATAAATTTCGTTGAGATCGTAACTATCTTCCGGGTAGCCCAGTTGGGTGAGACAGGCTTTGATCATGTGCCGACCTGAGCGAGCGGTCATGCGCATCGTGTTATCGGTGAAGCCGACACTTTGCGGTGTCAAAATTTCGTAGGTTTCGCGGTTTTTGAGAACACCGTCCTGGTGAATCCCTGAACTGTGAGCAAACGCATTGGACCCGACGATGGCCTTGTGTGGCGGTACAGGTTCGTTGCAGATCTTGGCGACCAGCGCCGAGGTTCGGGCAATGTTGTGAGCGACAATTCCTGTATGCAAGCCGTTTAAGTGTTGTTGACGAAGTTTGATCGCCATTGCCACTTCTTCTAACGAGCAATTGCCGGCCCTTTCTCCGAGCCCATTCACACAGCATTCTATTTGGCGTGCGCCGTGTTGGATGGCGGTGATGGAGTTTGCCGTCGCCATGCCGAGGTCATTGTGGCAGTGAACGGAAATAACGGCTTGATCGATATTGGGAACGCGATTAAAGAGCGTTTGAATGATGCCGCCAAACTCTTCCGGCACCGTGTAGCCCACGGTATCGGGAATATTAATGGTTGTGGCGCCCGCTTTAATGGCGTTTTCGACCATCCGGCATAGGTAATCGATGGGAGTTCGTCCCGCATCTTCGCAAGAGAACTCGACATCATCGGTGTAGTTTCGAGCCTGCTTCACAGAACGAACAGCCATTTCAAGGATGTCGTCCTGTGTTTTTCTCAGTTTATCGTGTACATGAATGTCAGAGGTGGCGATGAAAGTGTGGATACGGAATTGCTCGGCAACCTTCAATGCTTCACCGCAAGCATCAATGTCCTTGGGTACACAGCGTGCGAGGCCGCAGGGTATGGCATGCTTTAATTCTCGGGAAATGGTTTGAACGGATTTAAAGTCGCCTTCCGAGGAAATGGGAAAGCCGGTTTCGATGACATCAACGCCAAGTTGATCAAGCGCCATGGCGATTTGAAGCTTTTGTTTCGTCGATAAACTTTGCGGAAGGGCTTGTTCGCCATCTCGCAACGTCGTATCGAAGATTAAAACACGATTTGGGTCTTTTGAAAAACTCATGCTCGATCTCCAATAATCTAAATGCTGATTTTTGAAAATCTAAAACGAAGCTTTTTTGCTGTCAATAGGGTTTTTCATTAGATATTATTTTTGAATAATTAACTATATGAAAATAAATAATATTTAATAAATAAAAAATTATTTTTGTATTTTATTTCTAATGCAAAAACGATTCGTTTTGTAAAATTGGCACGTTTCAAAAGGGATCGATTTTGAAAAAATGATCGATTAATGTTTTGGATCTAGGAAACGCGGAGGTCAATCAAGCTTTAGCGCGTATTTTGCTTTTAATAGATTGCTTGATGATAAAACCCCACATCCGCATGTTGGCATCCTCCCCTGGCTAAGGCCAGGGGTCTGACGACATGTTCTAAAAATATGGATTGTTTCTCGTCCGAATAAAATCATTCGGACGAGAGATGACTAAATGGTATTGAGTTTTTCAAGTACTTTGACAAACACGGAGAAACCAACAGGCATACTTTCCGTATCTTGGATTTGGAAAGTCTTTAGATGATGACCGGGATGGTTGCAGCCGTAAAAGAAAAAGGCTGCTTGACCGCCGTGCTTTTGAACAGCGCTCATTAACAAAGAGCAATCTTCGCTACCAGGGCACGCTTCGATGTTAAAGACCCGATTGACTCCTTGAGTGTTTTTAGCAGCCTCTTCAACACAATCGCTTAACCAAGTGTCACTGGTTACCGATGTAGCCATGCCGGCAATTTCGATTTCGTGTTCAACACCGTAACTTGTGGCGCAGCCAGCAATCATGCGCTTCGCGGTTTCTTCCATGAAGCGGTTGATGTCGGCGTTTTCTCCTCGAACTTCCATTTCCATGTCGGCGTGTGCAGCAACAATGTTACGTCCTTCGCCGGCATTGACAATGCCCACATTGACGTTGGTATTGCCTTGACCGTGACGGGGAATGCCCATCAGTTGCACGGCGGCATTGCAGGCTGCCATCAAAGCATTACGTCCCAATTGCGCGCAAGAACCAGAATGAGCGGCAACACCTTTGAAGCGGACGTTATATTTTGTGGTGGAGAGAAAACCGTTACGAATGATGCCCACCTCATGCAAGCGGGCTTTCACGCCAATGTGCGCGCCGATTATGTAGTCAACATCATCGAGATTATGTGAAAAGGCAATGCCTGCGGCGCCTTTTGTACCCTCTTCCGCCGGTTGGAAAATCAATTTGAATTTTCCCTTGAGTTGATTGGCATGGTCATGGATCCAATGGGCGACACCCAATCCGACAGCGGTATGAGCGTCGTGTCCGCAAGCATGCATGAGTCCGTTAACTCGAGATGAGAACCCCTCTTTCCATGCCTCATTGGCATCGGTTTTGTCTTCCTCGACAGCGACACAGTCAATATCAAAGCGCAAAGCGGTCACCGGTCCTTCTCGCCCTGTATCAAAAATGGCCATGCATCCTGTGTAGCCTTCCAACTCGTTCATGATATCTGGATCCATCCCATCGCGAAGCGCTTGATTCGCCGCATTGCGAATGCTTTCCTCGTTTCGTCCCAGCGTGTAATCCAGGTTGAAAAGTGCTCGGCCCAAAACGGTTTTAAAGCCTAATGAACGCACAGTTTTGACAATGCGTTCTGTCGTGCGAAATTCTGACCAGCCGATCTCGGGATATTGATGAAGTCGCCTGCGCGTTGCAAGCATTTCGGGAAGATAAGATTCAATTGCAGACATAACAATCTCCGGCGGGCTTTGCCGGAGATTGCCGTGACAGGGTCACCTGCGGCAAAGCCCAAGCGTTTAGTTTATGCGGGAAAAGAGTTCAAGTTCTTTTTCAAAGCGTTCAATCGCATCCTTGACTTCGGATTTTTTGACGCCTTTGGCAAGACTTTGCTCAATATGCTCAGTGAGCAGCGCCTGACCGAGTTTATGCAAAGCGCTTTGCGCGGCATTGATTTGAATAAGGACGTCCCGACAAGGTTTGTCGTCCATGATCATGTTTTCCAATGCGGCGACTTGTCCTTGGATGCGGTGCAGCCGATTGCGCAACTGTCGCTTGTCTTTTGTTTCAGCCATAGGTACTCCTAAAAACCGTAAAGCAGCCACCCGGGGCTCGGTTTAGAACGGCGGTCATTTTCACCGAAAAGGTACGGTGCCAGGTCCGACAGAGCCTGACGGTACACATCGTGCTTAAAATCGATAACATCGCGCAATGGAACCCAGTAGTCGTTCCAGCGCCAGTCATCAAATTCCGGTTGACCAAATGCGTTAAGGTTAATTTTGTCGTCTGAGCATAAAAGCCGCAACAAGAACCAGACTTGCTTTTGACCGCGATAGACAGAGCGGTCCGCACGACGAAACGGTTCAGGCACATCGTAATAAAGCCAACGGTTCGTGTGCGCAATAATGCTCACATCTTCACGTTTTAAGCCAATCTCTTCATAAAGCTCGCGCATCAGCGCCGTTTCCAGGTCTTCTCCCTCGTCAACGCCGCCTTGTGGAAACTGCCAGGCCGGCTTGTGAATACGTTTTGCCCAGAATACTTTATTGTCTTGATTGGCCAAAATAATCCCAACGTTGGGACGGTATCCGTCACGATCCAACATGAAAGGCCTCAAAATCTTTAAAATCTCTTCTTTCACCTCTACCGTTGCGTCGGTAGAAAGTGCACAATGCAAAAATTGTACCGTAATCTGCGAGAAAACAATGCGAGCTCGTTCCTTTTTTATTTCTACGTTGAAAGAAGCGCCTGCTGATGCTGATATCGTCAGCCAGCAGCTTATGATTCGTGCCGGCATGATTAAACGATTAGCCGCCGGTGTCTATACCTACATGCCGATGGGCTTGCGCTCCATCCGCAAAATTGAAACGATTATTCGTGAAGAAATGAACCGTGCTGGCGCGATTGAACTGTTGCTGCCGATGGTTCAGCCGGCTGAGTTGTGGCAAGAATCTGGCCGTTGGGAAAAATACGGCCCTGAACTGCTCCGATTCAAGGATCGCCACGAGCGTGATTTCGTGATTCAGCCGACTTCAGAGGAAGTGATCACGGATTTTGCCCGTCAAGAGATTCGTTCTTGGCGTCAATTGCCTGTTAACTTTTATCAAATTCAGACGAAGTTCCGTGACGAACGTCGTCCTCGCTTTGGTGTGATGCGCGGTCGTGAGTTCACGATGAAAGACGGCTATTCGTTTGACCGTGATCAGGCAGGCGCGCTTGTCTCCTATGACAAGATGTTTAACGCCTATCAAGCGATTTTCAAACGCCTGGGGTTGAATTTCCGAGCCGTCGCCGCTGACACCGGTTCCATTGGCGGAGATCGCTCTCACGAATTCCAAGTGATCGCGGATACGGGTGAAGACTTGATCGCCTATTGCCCGACGAGCGACTACGCGGCCAATATTGAGTTGGCTCCAGCTCCGGCATTAATCGAAACGCGTGCGCCTGCAACAGAAACCATGCAAAAGGTACCCACACCGGGGAAAGAAAAGTGCGAAGCCGTGGTCGAATATTTAGGGCGAGAGTTGACCTCTTCGATGAAGTCCGTGGTGCTTGCCGCTGACCGCGTCAATGAAAAGGGGGAACCCATTGAACCTCAAATCGTCATGATTTTGCTTCGCGCCGATCACGAGCTCAATGAAGTGAAAGCCGGCAAGTTGGAAGAACTCAAAGAAGGGTTCCGTTTTGCCACTGATGAAGAAATTGTTCATGCCTTCGGTAGCAAACCCGGTTACTTGGGACCGGTTGGTGTCAATAGCGACATCGTGGTCTATGCGGATTTGACAGCGGCCAAGATGAGTGACTTCATTTGTGGAGCCAACGAAGAGGGTTACCACATTACCGGCGTCAACTGGGGGCGGGATCTTCCAGAACCCAAGGTTGCGGATTTGCGCAATGTGGTCGAAGGTGATGCCTCGCCTGACGGCAAAGGCATTTTGCGTTTGCAACGCGGTATTGAAGTGGGCCATGTGTTCTATCTTGGTACCAAGTACTCAAAGGCATTGAATGCCACGTATTTGGATGAAAACGGCAAGCCTCAGGTTTTGGAGATGGGCTGCTACGGTATCGGTGTCACCCGCTTGTTGGGAGCCGCCATTGAACAGGGGCATGATGAACAAGGCATCATTTGGCCTGAGTCCATCGCTCCATTTGAAGTGGTCATTTGTCCGATGGGTTACTCCAAGAGCGACATGGTGCGCGAAGCCGCCGATCAGCTTTATGAAGAGCTTTTGGCTGCTGGTGTGGATGTCATTTTAGATGACCGTGAAATGCGTCCCGGTGTGATGTTTGCCGATTGGGAGCTAATCGGTGTGCCGCATCGCTTTGTTGTTGGGGAAAGAGGCTTAAAGAACGGGGAAGTCGAATATGTTAGCCGTCGTGCTTTAAAAGAAAAGCACATGGTCAAGATCGAAGATGCCGTTGCCTTCTTAAAAGCACAACGCCAATGATTGACAGCAATCAGGAATAGGTCCTGATTGCCGAATCTATGCACGAAAAAGCCGCCATTCGGCGGCTTTTTCCATTCGGCGTCAAGCCTAATTAGTGCTTTTTGCAGCCCTTACCGCATTTTTTCTTTGCGACGGCCGCCTTGAAAGCAGCGCCAGGGACAAACTTCGGCAACGTCGTGGACGGGATTTGGATCGTTTCACCCGTGGAAGGATTGCGGCCTTCGCGAGCGTCACGCGTTACAGCCTTGAAAGAACCGAAACCGATCAATTGGAAGCCGTCGCCTTTGGCCACGGACTTAACGATCGCATCGAAAACCGTGTCAATCACACGACCGGCTTGAGCCTTGGAGAGTTCGTTTTCTTCAGCGACAATCGCGATGAGGTCTTGCTTGTTCATTGGGTGTTCTCCTAAAAGTAAAACAAGGGAATAAGAACACCCTTAATATACTCCATCCAAGCCCTTGAAAACTAGGGTTTTGTACTAAAAATAAGGGTTTTAGAGACTATTTTTTCAAGAATTATTTTGAGTTGATTTATTTCGTCTCTAAAAAACGACATTTTGAAATGGAAGCGACGGAATTTATGGCTTTTTTGGCTTTCGGTCGCAAACCGGCAAAGGTTAACAAAATCTTCAATAGTTCAAGACTAATCGTTTGCTTTTAGCGCTTCTTCTTTTAGCCACTTCTTCAAAACGCCGACGGAAATGCCAACGCGGTATGAAAACGCTTTTTTTGATTGAGTTGTTTGTGAAAAAAGGTTCAGTATCTGATTTCGAAAAGTTTCGTCATAACACTTGGGACGTTTAGAGCCTTCAAAGAAAAAACTCAGTTGTCCATTTTTAAACATGTGCATCCAATATTTTGTTCGGCTTTGTGAGACACCCAAAGCGCTCGCTACGAATTTATAGCCTCGTCCCTCTTGAAAAAGAGCTAACGCCTTTTGTCGCTCAATGAATTGCTCGTCATCGGAAACCGCCCACGAAAGATCATTGGCTTGGAAGAGATGGTGCCATTTTTTAAGAGTCGCATAACTGAATTTCAGGCGCTCGTGAGTCTGCGCCGCGTTCATTCCGGAAGCGAAGCATTCGAGGGCTTTCTGCTTGTCTTGCAGGCTGTAAATGCGAATCGTGCTCATGGAGATAGGGACGGAAATCCGAGCCGCCGCAATGGGCGGCTCGGATTAAGTTCTTAGGGTAACTTCAGTGACCTGAAGGCTTAGAACTTGTACTTGGCGTTAATCAAACCAGCGTGATTTTGGAAGTCACCGCGGAAGTTGCCTGAGTAGGTGAGGGCAAATTCGAAGTTATCAGTGACTTCGGCAGCCACACCAACGTCGACTTCAACACCGAAGCGATCCATCGTTTCGCCTTCGACGCGGTATGTTGCGCCGTTAGCAAGCGTGATCACGGAGTTGTTATCCGCATCGACCAAGTCATAGGTCATTGCTAAGCGAGCTTGCGGCTTGATCACAACAGAAGGCGACACTTCCCAGGCCTTGTTGACCTTGGCGCCGACAACGGCCGTTAACACGTCGTTGTCTTCGCTGCCAACCGTGCTACCGGCAGCGTCCGTGTAACCGTCTTGGCTGATCCGGAAGTAGCGTAAACCGGCTTCCGGCGTGACATTGATTCCGGCGACTTCAAAGTCGTAACCCGTCATTGCTTGTAAACCGAACGTTTCAACGTCGTAATCCGCGCCGACATTAAAGCCGGCGACATGCTTGGATTCGTCATAGGACGACCAACCATAAGACATAATGCCGTTCACATACCAGTTAGAGGGCTTGTACTGACCGTAGATGAAGGCCGTCTTGGATTCTACGTCGGTGTCACGTAAGAACCCATCGATATCCGTATCGGTGTAAGCAAAGCCCACACCAACCTTCACAGAATCTGTCACAGCGGAGTCAAGACCAAAAGCGATACCGTTGCTGTCGGTGTCGTAACCTTTGGCGGTGCCGTTGTCATCGTAGTCACCCGTTGAGAAGAGACCATGGACCCAGAGGTTTGAACCCGGTTCTTGAGTGTTGGTCAATTCAAAACGAGAGCCAACAGCGGCATAGACTTGCGTTGCCGTGTCAGTTTGCGTTTGAGCAATGACCGGAGCGGCTTCTGTAGACAATGCTGTGACAGCATCAATCGCTACTTGGCGATCGGAAGCGTTAGCGGATTGGATGTTGGTATTGACTAAGTCCGAGATTGCATCAAATGTCGAGTTTCCGGTAACGTTTGTGCCTTCTGTGATAGCGAGTAAGGCCAGAGCTTGATTTGAGTTGGCTCCACTAACGGCAGCTAAATCGCTGGCGCTACGTTTTTCAACTATGAATTCACCCGCAGAGGTTTCCGTAACGTTATATAAAGAGTTCTCAACCAAATCAAAAGATTGGTCCAAACTACCTTCGTCAGTGATCAATTGATAATCGCCACTGAAGCCCTTGTTAAGGATCAGATTTAATGACGCACCTTGGTTAACTACATCGTTGGAAATTGTTGTTTTTCCTGCGATCACTGTCAGAACGGTGTCTTTGGCCACGGTTAAAGTACCGTTACCACTTACACCACCATCAAGGGAAATGTCACCAGTGAAAGTCACTGCGCCATCATTGTGGATATCATTATAGTTGTCACCAACCATGTTGTTGGAGAAAGTCGCGTTTTCGAATTCAACAGCACCATCTTCAGCGACATAGACTGCTGCGCCGTTCTGTTCAGCAGTATTGTTGGTAAACGAAGCGTTTTTAACCTTCGTCAACGACTCGAATTTTGCATAGATCGCACCGCCATTTTGAGCAGAGTTGCCATCGAAGTTAGCATCAGTGATGCTGACATCATCTTCGATGTGCATAGCTCCTCCAGTTTCACCAGCGGAGTTATCTACAAAAGAGACGTGATCAAGCGAAGTGGAAACTGCGTAATAATCTCTTTCAGCGATGACCGCAATAGCGCCACCTCGATCTTCAGCGTGATTGCCGATAAATTCTGAATTCGTGATGGAGCGGGTGAGTCCGTCATCTTCAGTCCAACCAGGATATTTGCCATCAACTTTAAAGCCGTAATTATCAAAGGCGATCGCACCGCCAGCTTTTTGGGAGATGTTGTCAACAAATGAGCTTTCTGTGATGTTTAGGCTACGTTTGGCGAAAATTGCCCCACCATGTCCGGTAGATTCGTTGCCTTCGAAATGAGAAGACTTGACGACTGTATCTCCTTCAGCCTGAATTGCGCCGCCTGTTTCACCTGCTTTATTGTCTATGAAATTGCTATTTTGAACATCAAGGAATTGCTTACCAATTTCCTTGGCTTCCATTTGCAGCCAAGCTACTGCGCCACCTTTATCCGTTGCAGTATTGCCTGTGAATGTGCTGTTGGCAATTGAAAACGTTTGTTCAATGCGATCGCCGTTGCTGTCACTCCATGAGAACACGGCACCACCGTTGTCTCCTGCCTTATTATTTTCAAAGGTTGAGCTGTTGATGGCAATATTGGTAAATTCACCGTAAATGGCACCACCATTTTGTCCAGCTTCGTTAGCTTTAAATGTACTACCATTTACTGAATATGCCGTGTGTTCTCCGTAAATCGCTCCACCATTACCAGTTGCAGGGGTTACTTTATTTGATTCAAATGTAGAGTTGGTAATGGAGGTAGAACCTTGGATTCCTGATACATCGCTTTCTAAAAGCGTTGCGATAGCTCCGCCTTTACGAACAGCGGTGTTTTCTTTAAAGGTTGCTCCATCAATGGTGTTGTCGGTCGAGCCAGATTCATGTTTACCGGCTTGAAAGATTGCAAGAGCGCCAGCAGAACCGGTGGATTGGTTATTGGTAAAAGAACTACCGCTAGCAATATTAATCTCTGAAACAACATTTCCCATGTTGTTATTCGCAGCACCGTAACCCGTTCCCTCAAAACCATCTACTGTAATTTTGAGAGAATTGTCTTCGTTACTTTGAACTGTGACCTTGTCTTTGGCTGATTCGTTTATAACATAGCCGTTTTTTCCGCCGATTTGCACGGCAGAGTTGTCAACCGTGGCAGCTGCCGCAGTACCGCAAACTAACAATGCAGATGCAATTGAGGTTGCAATCACTGTCTTTGTTCCCTTAGCCTGAACGCTTCCGGTTGCTTCGTTGACAACCATGAGTGCGTTGCGAGCCTTACTGAAAATCACTTTGAATGTTTTATTCATCGTAAAACTCCGGAGTTGAATAAGAAAAAGAGAGCCAACTCGCAAGAGCCGGCGCTCTCCCCTTCAAGGCTAGTGATTTTCGGGGGGGGCAATACGGGTTTTCCCTTGGTTTTTATAAAAGGAAATAAAAATCAGATAGATAACAAGAGAGATATAGAGAGACTGTTGCGGCAAAGCAACGTTTACCGCAACAAAAAGACAAGTAACTTAGGCAGTTTTAACCGAATTCTTTTTGAGTTTAGCTTTAACGCCACGACCGGTTGCATCCCAGCAAAGCAGCGATCCAATGACCACTAATGCGACGCCAGACCAGAAGCTTGAATCCAATTCGGCGTTGATCCAGAATATGGCAAAAACGCAGGATAGAACCGGTGTGAAGTAGGACGCAGCGGCAAGTACGGTGATATTGCCTTTTGACATGCCATGTGTCCAGGCAGCATAAGCAACGCCGATGGCAATACCGCCAAAAAGCACACTCAAAAGTCCGCGCATTTGAATTTCCGTCGGACCTTCGGCAAGACCGGATAGCCAAAGTAGCCCGAAAATAGTGGTGTCAATGGCAAAAATAAAAGTGCTGGGGTTAGTGTTTCCACCCCATGCTTTGGTCATGCTGGAAAATGCTGCCCATGTCACGGCTGCGGAAAGGCCAAGCAGGTAGGATACGGGGTTATGCTGAAAGCGCAGGATAAAATCCGCAATCGAAAACCCATTGCCACCGGCCAAAATGACCACAATACCGGCAAACGCCACAATGAGTCCTGGGAACAGCCTCCAACGAGTTTGAACTCGGTTAAATAAAACGGCAAACAAAATGGTGAGCGAGGGCCATAAATAATTCACCATGCCGACTTCCATCGTTTGCGCTCCGCCATCGGAGGTAAAAATGGCTAGGCAAAATGATAATGAGCTTAGGTTGGCAGTTGGAATCGCAATGAAAAGATAGCGCTTATCCATCAGGTCAAAGCGGGGAAGACCGATGGTGAAAAATAAGCAAAGTGTTGCGACCAGATATAGTAGTGTTTGACCTTGGGCAAGGCCAAAACCTTCAGCGATGCCTCGGATGAGGCTAACGGACATGCCCCAACAAATCGGGGCGAAAAGACCGATTAAAGTGGCGCGTTGGACAGAGGCATTCGATGCGGAAAACATAACCAGACCCCTTTTTGTTACAGCGTTCACCGGAGTTTTTTCCGATGTTGGGCGGCAATCATACGCTAGGGAAATTTCAGGCGTCAATAGGTTTTGAAAAAATATTTTCGGGTACAAAAAACCGCCCGAAGGCGGTTTTGAAAAAGCAATTTAGCCGGCAATTTTTTGGTTTAATTTCTCGTCTTTTTTCTTATTGATACCAAGCTCAATTTCAAAAAGCGATTGGAAAACCGAAGCGGACATTGTGACCTGCTTCAGTGTCGTTAATTGCGTCTTATCGGTAATGCGCTTGGAACCCTCTCCGTGCAAAAGCACGAGGAAGCGTTCGGACAAATCGCTTTTGACCGCATCGGGTTGCATCGCTAAGAAGATTAATTTTTTGCGAGTTTGCTCGTAACGTTCGAGTTGCTCGGCCGAGAGCTCTTTAAAGACGTTCGGCAGCAACATCTCCAGCGTGGTATCGAGTTGAAAAAGGGTCTTTTTCACAAATTTGTCGTTTGTGCGGTACTCAGGGCATTCTTGGCAAACAACCCAGATGGCCGTTGCTTCTAAAAGCGCTGCCCACATGGCCTTAAAGCCCCGCACCTTCGAAGGATGCAAAAAGCGAATGAGCGGTAACCCGGCATTCATTGCACGGTTTGCTTCGTCGGTTGTGTAACGGATAATGTCTCGGACACCCGTTGCAAAGGTTGTGCCCAGGTCGGATGCTTGTTGATAACTGAGTTTAACCATAAAAAAGCCTTCTCATTTAACGGTTATTTGAATCAACCGGATCAAATGTCAGTTGAATAGTTTCATAAGCCCGGCCGCTTGGCGGCAAGGGGAAGGGGTTGCATTGCTCAATGGCGCGTTCAACAGCCAAGTCAAAGGCGGGTAACCCACTTGTCTTTAACTGCCTCGGAGCGCCTTTTTGTTCCCCATTGGGATTAAGCGCCACTTCGTAGCGAGCAACGTATTGGCCGCGACGCGTATTGGGTGGCACCGTGAAGATGATATTGGGTCGGATGCAACCAATGATTTGCGCTGTGTATTGAGCGGAAATTCGACCGCCAGAAGCCATGACGCCAGCCACATTGCTTTGCGAGCTCGCCTCAAGCTGCTTCATTTGTTCTTGTTGCAGACGACGAGCCAATTGCTTGGCCTGTTCTCTCACCCGAGCTTGTCGCTCAGCTTCAAGACGCTTTTCCTCCGCAATACGCTTTTCTTCAGCGATGCGTTTCTCTTCTGCAATACGGCGCTCTTCTTCCAAGCGCTTTTGTTCTTCTAAACGCTTTTCCTCTTCAAGGCGCTGTTGCTCTTCAAGACGTTTTTGTTCTTCGAGTTTCTTTTGCTCTTCACGTTTTTTCTCTTCGTCTTGCTGACGAATGACGTCTTCAGGTGTTTCTTCAACGCGTTTTTCAGTTTCTTCCTGCAAAGGAGGCGCAGCCTTTTCAGGAGGCTGAGGTGCAGGAGGCGTTTCTTCGGGTTGCGGTTCCGGCTCCTCTTGAGTTTCAGCAGGTTTTTCTTCCGCAACGGGTTTGGCGGTTACAGGGGCGCCTTTAGGCAATTGCGTCGGAGCCCATAACTCTGCATAGACGACCTCATCGCTTTCTCGGTTCCATTGAAAAACGACAAAAAGACCGACAAAGAGCATGCAGTGCACGACCACAGCCAGCGCAAACGAAACGCCCCAGTTATCCTTTTGTCGGATAACCGGACGATGGCTCTGAGAGGATTTTTCCGTAGGAGCCTTTTCGTGAGTAGGTTTCTTTTCGGTCACGGTTATTTCTCAACCTTAAGCGATAGGCCCACACGGGCAATCTCAGCTGCCTGCAATTGCTTCATGACGTTAATGACTTGGTCATACTGCACGGCTTTGTCAGCCGCAATCACCACCGGTACTTCCGTTTGGCCGGCCTGAGCGTTTTTGACAGCAGCAATAAGTCCCGGCATATCCACAGCGAGTAACTCTTTACCCTTTCGCACGGACAAGGCTCCGGTGGGGTGAACGATCACTTCAACCACGACTTCCGGAGCTTTTTCAGCTTTTTTCACGCTCGGTAAATTCACAAGCGATGGGTTCACGAAAGGAGCAGCCACCATCAAAATCACGACAAGCACAAGCATGACGTCAATGTAGGGCACAACATTGATTTCGGCCATAAGGCGCCGCGATGAGCGTCTTGAAGAACGAAGTCCTTCCATGATCAGCTCCGTTGACGTTGCAAGATGTTTTGGAATTCTTCGGCAAAGCTTTCGTAGCGATTGGACAAACGCTCTACATCGTTAGCAAAGCGGTTATAAGCCGCCACTGCGGGAATAGCAGCGAAAAGGCCGATCGCAGTGGCGACCAAGGCTTCAGCAATGCCCGGGGCAACCGTTGCCAAAGAGGCATTATCCAAGGCGGATAAGCCCGTGAAAGCGTTCATAATACCCCAAATCGTACCGAACAGACCGATGTAAGGGGAGACCGAGCCGATGGAGGCCAAGGTGGGTAAACCGCTTTCCAGAGTATCCATTTCGCGCTGGTAGGTTGCACGCATGGCCCGACGCACGCCGTCAAGGGCTTCATTGGAGCCGCGACTGGCGAGCTTTAAAAATTCGGTCATGCCGGAAGCGAAAATCCGCTCCTGTGTACCGGAGCGTTCACGGTGGCTTTGAGAGTGTTCATAAAGCTTCGTGAGTTCAGTGCCGCTCCAGAAGCGGCTTTCAAATTCTTCAGACAAGCGTTTGGCTTGACGCAATTGAAAGAACTTTTGAAAGATTCGCGTCCAGCTGATTAGCGAGAGAAAAATCAAAATAGCCAAAACAGCCTGCACCACCACACTGGCGTGCGTCAGTAGGGACAGAATGGACAAATCGGCGCTAGCGTTCATAAGGGGGACATTCCTTTGTCAATGCACAATATTCTGATGAATCGGTTAATTGTCTAAGACAATCGTTTTTTTGATTTCTTCGAGCATCGTATCCGGAATCGGGCAGGGTAGACCGGATTTCGGATCAATACAAACCACTTTGACCTGTGCGGCACTAATCAATTCTTCACCTCGATAGGCGCGCTGATCGAAGACAAACGAGGCTCGGCGCAGTTCTTTTGTTTGTGTACGGATATCCAACTCGTCGTCGAGTTTGGCGGGCCGCTTGTAACGGATACTGAGTTCCGATACGACAAAAGCGCAGACTTCTTTTTTCAAGAGTTCCTGTTGATTCCAACCAAGACGGCGTAAAAATTCCGTACGAGCACGCTCGAAAAATTTTAAATAATTGGCATGATAGACCACGCCACCCGCATCCGTGTCTTCATAGTAGACACGAACCGGCCAATGAAATTCATCAATCATAGGAAGTCGCCATTATAAACGATTGTTTTTTAAGCCTATGACAAGCGACAGAATTTTTGCAATCTTTTTCTAAAATTCAGTCGCTTGTCGACTGTTAAAACAGTGAGGGAGTCTGGTTGCCGACATTGGGACCATCAAACCCGAAGTGTTTGTAAGCCAACAAGGTGGCCATGCGTCCTCGGGGTGTTCTTTGAAGGTGCCCCTGTTGGATCAGATAAGGTTCAACCACGTCTTCGAGCGTTTCCCGGTCTTCACCGACGGCAGCGGCTAAATTGTCAATGCCGACCGGGCCGCCATTAAATTTTTCGATGATCGCCAAAAGAAATTTTCGGTCGATCATATCAAAGCCTAAAGGATCCACGTCAAGCATTTGAAGGGCTTGATCGGCGATCGTGCGGGTGATTTTCCCGTCCGAGCGCACTTGAGCAAAGTCTCTGACGCGCCGCAAGAGACGATTGGCAATACGCGGGGTGCCGCGGCTGCGTCGTGCGATTTCAAACGCACCTTCTTCGTCAATATTAACGTTTAAAAGACGAGCGCTGCGTTTAACGATTTTGGCGAGATCTGCCGTTTCATAAAACTGCAGTTGAGAAACAATGCCGAACCGGGCTCTAAGCGGATTAGTGAGCATGCCGGCACGGGTGGTCGCACCAATTAACGTAAAGGGTTTTAAGTCGAGTTTAATCGAACGTGCAGCCGGTCCTTCACCGATCATGATGTCGATTTGGAAGTCTTCCAACGCCGGGTAGAGAATTTCTTCAACAACCGGAGACAGACGGTGAATTTCATCGATAAAAAGCACGTCATTTTGCTGCAAGTTCGTCAAAATGGCAGCCAAATCACCCGGTCGCTCTAAAACGGGGCCGGAAGTTTGACGAAGGTTCACGCCCATTTCGTTGGCAATGATGTGCGCAAGCGTCGTTTTGCCCAAACCCGGCGGTCCGAAAATCAATAAGTGATCAAGGGCTTCTTTTCGGGCTTTGGCCGCTTCAATGAAAATAGAGAGCTGTTCACAGGCCTTGGGCTGACCGACATAGTCAGCCAAGCGCGTCGGGCGCAAGGCGCGGTCGATATTTTCCTCATTAGGCGAAGCGGATTCACCAGCGACAATTCGTTCAATCGTTTCCATGCCGGCTTCTTCTTACTTAACGATATTTTGTAGGGCCATCCGGATGCCGTCAGAGACTGAAACATCTTCTGGGAGTTTTTTAACGGCAGCGCGGGCTTCGCGGTCAGTATAACCCAAGCCGATTAAGGCGTTGATGATATCGCTTGTGACCGAATTAATCGCAGAAAGTCCTGAGCCGCTCGGTAAGGCACCGGTTAATTTATCTTTAAGCTCCAAAATGAGTCTTTCCGCTGTTTTTTTGCCGATACCGGGGACGCGGGTCAAAATGGCCGCGTCTTGCAGTGCGACGGCATTAACGAGATCGGCGACACTAAGGCCTGATAAAACCGCAAGCGCTGTACGCGCACCGATACCGGAGACTTTCAATAAGATTCGAAACGTCTCTCGTTCTTCAGCGGTTAAAAAGCCGTAGAGCAACTGCGCATCTTCTCGAACAATCATATGCGTGAGAAGAGTCACTTCCGAGCCTTGGTTGGGGAGGTTATAAAACGTCGACATCGGTACATCAATTTCGTAGCCGACACCGTGAACATCCACCAAAACGTGAGGCGGGTTACTCTCAATCAATTGTCCTTGAATCCGTCCGATCATTTAAATTCCGGCCTTTAATAAGCCGCCTCCTAATGATTTTTTCTGTTGAGTCCAAGATGCACTTCCCAGGCTTGACGTGTTTTGCGCGAAGCGTGAATACGGGCGTGACCGGCTGCCGTTTTCGGCGCATCCATCGCCCCCATCATTCTGAACGATTGCGCAGCGCAGACCGCGCAAGCCAAGGCGTCAGCCGCATCGGGCTGAAGTGTCTGCGGCAAATGGAGCATTTGCGAAATCATCATTTGCACTTGTGTTTTGGTTGCTCGGCCCGTGCCCACTGTCGCTTGCTTGATTTCCGTTGGTGTAAATTCGTTCACGAGCAGTTCTTCGCTAGCTAAAGCGGTCAGTGCCGCACCGCGAGCTTGCCCCAATAGCAGCGTCGTGTGAGGATTCACATTGACAAAGACTTTTTCACAAGCGGCAAAAGAGGGGGTGTTTTCCCGAGCAATTTGAGCCACGGACTTGAAAATAAAAAACAAACGCTCGGCCAATTCCCCTTTGGGAACATTGATAACGCCGGCCGTTACGAATTTCAGGTCCGATCCGATCACGTCAATCACACCGAAACCGGTGTGATTGAGCCCCGGGTCAACACCCATGATCCGTACAAAGTGACTGTTTTGCATTAGCGCCCGAATCGTCCAAAACCACCCATGCCGCCCATTCCGGCCATGTTTTTGATGCCTCCCAGGGCACGCATCATTTTGCTTAAACCGCCTTTTTTCATCATCTTCATCATCTGTTGGGTCTGCTCAAACTGCTTGAGCATTTTGTTGACTTCTTGCACAGGAAGCCCACAGCCGGCGGCAATGCGCCGCTTGCGGCTTGCCTTGATGACTTCCGGATGACTTCTTTCGTATGGCGTCATGGAATTAATGATGCCTTCGGTGCGGGCAATCGCTTTTTTCGCATCGTCATCATTGACGTGTTGAGCCGCTTCAGCAAATTGCGCGGGCAATTTGTCAAGAAGACCGGAGAAGCTGTCAACATTTTTCATCTGCGCCAATTGATCTTTAAAGTCATTGAGGTCGAACCGATCGCCGGAGCGCATTTTTTGAGCAAGTTTTTGGGTTTGCTCAACGTCAATCGCTTTTTGAACGTCTTTGACCAAAGCGACAATATCGCCCATACCGAGGATGCGACTTGCCATGCCTTCGGGGTTAAAGGGTTCAAGACCGTCAATTTTTTCGGACACACCGACAAATTTGATGGGTTTGCCGGTGGTATAAGCCACCGATAACGCTGCGCCACCTCGACTGTCACCGTCGAGCTTGGTGAGAATCACACCGGTGAGGGCTAAGCGTTCATTAAAGGCTTGCGCCGCTTGCACGGCCGTTTGACCGAGCATGGCGTCAGCCACGAAGAAGGTTTCCGTCGGATGCAAAAAGTCGTGCAGCTCAGCAGCCTCCGTCATCATCGCTTCGTCAATGGAAAGGCGCCCAGCCGTATCGACAATGAGAACATCGTAAAAATAACGCTTGGCGTGCGTGAGAGCGGCCTCTGCAATGGCTAAAGGTTTGGCGGAGGCATCCATCGGGAAATTGTCGGCGCCCGCTTGCTCAGTGATGACCTTTAGTTGGTCGGCAGCTGCCGGACGATAAACGTCGGTGGAAACCGTGAGTACTTTTTTCTTTAATTCGTGTGTGAGGTAGTTAGCCAATTTACCGGCAGAAGTCGTTTTACCGGCGCCTTGCAGACCGGCTAACAAAATCACGGCAGGGGGTTGAGCTGCCAGATTGATAGACTTTTCTTTTTCAGAAAGGTTGCCGCCAATGATGGCCGTTAATTCATCCTGAACGATACCGACAAGCGCCTGACCCGGATTGAGGTTGCCGACCACTTCTTCATTCATCGCTTTGGCTTTAATGCGGGCAATGAGTTCACGGACAACCGGTAATGCGACATCGGCTTCCAAGAGGGCAATTCGCACCTCGCGCAACATCTCGCGAGTGTTGGCTTCGGTGATGCGGGCTTGTCCCCGCATGGTTTTAATAACACGAGAAAGACGTTGGCTTAATGTATTGAGCATAGCAATTCAGTTCAAAATAGTTCGCTACAACGCACACTCGATGCCGTAAAATGTTTCCGTACCCGCTTTGGGGCAGATGTGTTTAGAACAACGAGTCATGCATATGGATTTAAACCTAGTATTTTACGGTGTTGCGTCGCTTTTTTATCTAGCGGTTGGATTAAAAATTGTCAGCACGTTTAAAAAACGTGGTGATGCAGCACCGGTTTGGGCGTTGCCGGTCATCGGTTTAGGTATTTTGGCGCACTTTTGGATACTGCAATCGGTGGCTTTTCCCGCTTCGCAAACACTAGTGGTTGGTTTCGGGATTTCCGTTTCGGCCATGTGCTTTTTCAGCACTTTGATTCTTTTTTTCGGAGCGCTTTATTCGAGAGTTCATGCGCTTTACGCCATCGTTCTTATTCTGTCGGCCATCGGGGTCTGGTTTCCGGAGGTTTTCCCGAGTGATACGTCCAAGGTTGTTGGTGCGACATTGGGATTTAAATTACACATTGTTTTCGGTATTGTCGCTTACAGTTTCATGATGATGGCCATTGTTCAGGCCATTTTGATGAGTATTCTCAATACGCGTCTGAAGTCGCATCTTGCTTTGAATGAGCCCGAGGGGTTAGTGGCGACAATGCCGAATTTACGCACCATGGAGAAAATTCTCTTTCGCGTGATCGCTGCCTGTTTTATTTTTCTCACGCTCACGATTTTAGGCGGAATGATTTCCACCGCCGAGTACTTAAATACGTTATTAGCGTTTGATCACAAAACCATTTTGACGATTTTAAGTTGGGTTGCGTTTGGTATTTTGTTGTTGGGACGTCGGTTCTTAGGCTGGCGAAGCGGTAAAGCGTTGTTGCTATTTTGGGTTGCCGTGCTATTGCAAGTCGTAGCGTATTTCGCTTACCGTTTTGTTCTCGATGTGTTGGTGTAGGAGAGACTGTGCTCACGAAACTGTTATTTTTAGTGCTCTTGGTCGTGGTGGTCGTCGCCGTGGTACAAAAGCGCCGAAATGACCGCCTGCGTTTGGAAAAAAAGCCCGAGATGAGTGTGAAGAAAATGGTTCAGTGCCCGATCTGTGGCGTGCATTTCGCGGAGGTGGACGGTGTTTGGATGAATGGTAAAAGCTACTGTTCATTAGCTTGTGCGCAAAAGGCTGAAGATGAAGCCCATTCTCAACACTAACGGATGGTTGCAGGGTTTGGATTGCCGAATTTGTCCGAGCCCTTTTTTCGATGAAAGAGAAAGCACTCGAGCGCCCGAGCTCGTTGTCATTCATAATATTTCGCTACCGGCTGGGAGATTTCTGACTGGGTGTGTGGAAAGTCTTTTCATGGGGACGATTGACCTCAGTTTTCACCCTTCTTTCGCGAGTTTAAAAGGACTTCATGTTTCAAGTCACTTTTTTATTGATCGAAGAGGAATGCTCACACAGTTTGTCAGTACAGAAAAGCGTGCCTGGCATGCCGGTGTCTCTGAATTTCGTGGGCGTACTAAATGCAACGAATTTTCCATCGGCATTGAAGTGGAGGGAAGCGATTTTGTGCGCTTTGAAGCCAAGCAGTATCGACGGCTTGCTCAGTTACTGTCCGCTTTGACCGAGTGCTATCCGAGTTTGCGTTTTGTGACCGGGCACAGCGATATCGCTCCAGGGCGCAAAACCGATCCGGGTTGCTTTTTCAATTGGTTGCAGCTTCAAAACGAGCCCGAATACCCAAAAACGCTACAATACTGCCCAAGAACTCTCTTTTAGACATCAAGGTTATGCTTGCCAATTTCATTGCCTTAATTTTTAACATCGCAACGACACTGATCGGATGCCTTTTGGTGCTGCGTGTGTATGTCTTTTTCCACCGCATTTCAATCTTTGATCCCATTGCGCGCCTCGCATGGATGGGAACCAACTGGTTGGTGGTGCCGCTTACAAGGCTCTTTAAACCCTCTCGGCGTTGGGAATGGGCCGCCGTGGTCGGGGCGCTATTGATGGCTGTCATTGTCGCTATCGTGGGCTATCAGGTCACGGGATTACCGATTCAACCGTTGCTGTTACCCATTTGCGCGGTCTTTTTACTTTTGCGTTGGGCGTTGGAGCTGATTTTATGGGGCACGATCATTTTTGTCGTTCTCTCGTGGCTTCAGCCTGACTCACCCGCTTACGGGATTTTCTGGCGTTTGATGAATCCGATCATCGGACCGATTTCAAATCGTTTACCCCGTGCCGGCGGCTTTGATTTTTCGCCCGTCGTCGTCTTTATTTTGGTCAATCTCCTGCTTTATTGGGTGACGCCCTTCTCGCAGGGGTACTTCATCAGTGCTTGGTTCTAAAGCACAATCGATTCGTTGAAGGCGCGCTCATATAAGCGCGCCGCTTCGTTCTTATCCAACGGATAACCTTGCGCCGCTTCGTGAGTGACCTTGATGGCCCCCATCAGCATGGCGAGTCGAATGGTTTTCTCCCAACCAAGCCCCAATTCCAAACCCCGTAAGAGCCCTCCGCGGAAAGCGTCTCCACAGCCAACGGGATTGACGGGGGTTTTAACGGTAACGGCTTCAAAGCATTGTTCTTTACCCTCTTTAATCGTCTTGACACCTTCGCTGCCAGCCGTAATCACAATACAAGGCACTTTCTCATAGAGACTTTGAGCGTTGCGAGCGGTTTTCTCTAAAAGCACTTGCCACTCAAATTCAGAAACCGTCAACATGTTGATTCGATTTAAAAACCACTCAATATCTTCGCCAGTGAGATAGGCGCAGGCCTGTCCCATGTCCCAAATGATGGGAATCGCTTTTTCGCGAAGTTTTTCGACGTGTGTTTTCATGACCGGGGTGGCTGTTGGCGTGACAATCCCCCAATCGTAGTGTCGATTGGGCCAAGGGGCTGAAGCGGCTGATGCCATGGCGCCTTCGTGAAAGGTGCACAGTTGATTGCCCAAAACGTCGGTGGTGATGATGGCTTGAGCCGTGTAGGCATCGTTGATTTTCAAAATGCCATCTGTTGTGATGCCGAGTTTTTGTAAGTGCGAAAGGTACTCGTCGGCATCCATTCCGACCGTGGTGACGATGACCGGATCGCCGCCCAAACACTTGAGACTATAGGCGATATTGCCGGCGCAGCCCCCGAACTGTTTAACCATCGAGTTTGCTTGAAGTGTCAAATTCAAGTGTCTGAGATCGCCGCGAAACTGCTCGGCGAAAATTCCGTCAAAATGCAAAACGGTGTCGTAGGCGATGGAACCGGAAATAAAAATACTCATAGAAAAAAGCCCGCCCTAGGGGCGGGACATCAGCTTAAAGAATGGGATCAATTTCCACGGCTAACGTCGCAGGTTTCCCGTCGGCGATATTAAACGCGATGCTGACTTCATCTTGCGCTTGGGCGGGTAATTTGCGAGAAGCCTCTTCGAGGTACTCAGAGGGCTCAATGCGCCGTCTAGTCAGAATGTCTTCTTTTTCGCCTTTAAGCACAATGGTGAGATTGGGATAAGGCTGATCGACGGTGGATTGGTTTTTTAAAACCACACGGATGGCGTATTGTCCGTTAGGCAGAGCGACCAGTTCTTGTTCGGTGATGCTAACAGGCCCCTGTGACGAGGTAGCGGCAGGCGTT
Organism: uncultured Sutterella sp.; assembly: GCA_900546995.1. Lineage (GTDB taxonomy): Bacteria > Pseudomonadota > Gammaproteobacteria > Burkholderiales > Burkholderiaceae_F > Aphodousia. The sequence continues at coordinate 31,402 of URFF01000001.1, read as the reverse complement.
GCCGTTGACGATTCAATCGGCGCTTCACAGGAGAAAATCGAGCAGACCCGATCCATGACCGGACGAGCCTGTGGCAACTTCTCAACGACCGTGTTGCTATTGATGGCAAGCAATTGACAGACGATACCCACGAAAGCAATCAGCGCCACAACAAACCAAAGCAATGTTCGCTTTTTGCGAGGCGGCTCGTCTTCATAATCGTAGTCATCGTCTTCGCTTTCGTCAGACTCTGAGCCAGTCGCGGCAAGAGCCGGGACCTTCACTCCATGTTCGATTACTTGGACGGAGGGGCCTGCGTTAATGACTTCCTGCTTAACCGGACCAGGAGTCAAACGCGGCTCGGCTCGAACACCGATTAACGAGTTATCCGTTTCCGCACCGGCAGATCCAAAGCCTTTGAGCTCGCCGGCAAGCGCAGCCATCGCTTCAAGTCCTTTGCGTTGAATCTGCGCTTGACGTTCGGCCTGTTGCTCGATTATTTGACCCAGCTCGGCAGAATTAAGCGGCGTGTAAAGGTGTTCGTAAGCATTGAAAACCGATTGACAAAAGCCGCAACGCACCTCGCCCCCTTTAAGGGCGAGGACGTGCTCATTGGTTTTAAAGGCTTGCTGACAAACCGGACAGCGGGTAATGTAAACCGTCATATGCTGCTTTCAAATCATTAAGCGTTACGCGAGCCCGCAATGCAAACCCAGCCCTCTTTTTCTTTCCATACGGAGAGTTCAACCTTTGGGTCGTGTTGACGATAAACGTCAATGACTTCCTGAGCCTGACGGGCCAACACGCCGGAAAGCACCAAATGACCTCCGACTTTAACCCGAGCTAAAAGCGCGGGCGCCAACAGTTTAAGAGGGTTAGACAAAATATTGGCTACCACGATATCAAAGGTGCCTACCGGCATCGCATCCGGTAGCACGAAGCGACAGGGTGCTTCGTTAGCGTTTGCATTGTCAATAGCAGCGTCAACCGCTTGCGGATCAATGTCCGTTCCTAAAACGTCGCTTGCACCGAGTTTTTTCGCGGCAATCGCCAAAATCCCCGTGCCGCAGCCGTAATCAAGCACGGTTTCGCCACTTTTCACATTGTCATCGAGCCACTGCAGGCAAAGGTGCGTGGTCGGGTGAGAACCCGTACCGAAAGCCACGCCCGGATCCAATCGGATGTTGATGGCTTTGTCACCGGCAGGCGGCTCATGCCACGTCGGCACAATCCACAAACGATCAGAGACTCGCACCGGTTGAAATTGCGCTTGGGTGATTCGCACCCAGTCTGCGTCTTCAACCGTTTCATCGCTCATTACTTTCGGTTCGGCAATGCCGAGGGCCTTAGCAGCGATTGCGATATCAAGACCGGCGTTGAAATCATCATCAACCAAAATCTTCAAAATCGAATTGGCCCAAGCCGTGTGTTCCGGCTCCAAACCGGGTTCGCCATAAAGCGGTTGCTCATCAGGCGTATCGGCATCTGCATCTTCAATCGTCACGGAAAGGGCACCGGCGTCCATCAACGCTTCGCCCAACTTTTCAGCTGCGCCTTCGGTGACGTATAAAGCAATCTCACGCATAAGCTTAGAGTTCCTCTTTATGAATTGTGCGTTGAGCCTTCCACTCTTGCAAACGTTCTTCCAAATAGTGAATGGACGTGCCGCCCTGACGGAATTTTTCATCCATCATTAATTCACGATGCAGGGGAAGGTTCGTTTTAATGCCGCTCACCACCATTTCAGATAGCGCAATCTTCATGCGGGCGATGGCCGTGTCACGATCATCACCATAGGCGATGAGCTTGCCGATCATCGAGTCGTAATAAGGCGGAACGAAGTAGCCGGAATAGACATGGCTGTCAAAGCGGATACCGGGGCCGCCCGGTGTGTGCCACGCAGTCACTCGACCCGGACTCGGAATAAAGGTAAACGGATCTTCGGCGTTGATACGGCATTCGATGGCATGACCTCGGATTTGAATATCGCGTTGTTTGTAAGCCAAACGTTCACCATAAGCGACACGAATTTGCTCGCGAACAATATCCACACCCGTGATCAGTTCCGTGACCGGATGCTCTACCTGAATACGGGTGTTCATTTCGATGAAATAGAACTGACCGTTTTCATAAAGGAATTCAAACGTGCCGGCACCGCGATAGCCTAGACGTTTGCAGGCTTCGACACAGCGCTCGCCCACCTTTTCAACAAGTTTGCGGTTAATGCCCGGGGCGGGAGCCTCTTCGAGCACCTTTTGGTTTCTGCGCTGCATGGAGCAGTCGCGCTCGCCCAAATAAATCGCGTTGTGGAAATTATCGGCAAGTACCTGAATTTCGATATGGCGCGGATTTTCAAGGAACTTTTCCATGTAAACGGTCGGATTACCGAACGCGTTTTGCGCTTCCTGCTTGGTCATCGCCACAGCGTTGATCAAAGCGGCTTCGGTGCGCACCACGCGCATACCGCGACCGCCACCGCCGCCACTGGCTTTAATAATGACCGGATAGCCGATTTTGCGGGCAATTTGAATGATTTCGTCAGGATCGTCTGGCAGAGCGCCGTCAGAGCCTGGCACCACAGGAACGCCCGCTTCAATCATGGCCTTTTTCGCAGAAACTTTATCGCCCATGATGCGAATGGAGTCCGGGCGCGGTCCGATGAAAGCAAAGCCAGACTTTTCCACGCGTTCGGCAAAATCGGCGTTTTCCGAGAGGAAGCCGTAGCCGGGGTGAATGGCTTCTGCGTCGGTGACTTCGGCTGCACTAATAATGGCCGGAATATTCAGGTAGCTGTCAACCGAAGGGGCCGGACCAATACAAACGGATTCGTCGGCTAAGCGCACGTACTTCGCGTCGACGTCCGCCGTTGAGTGCACAACCACCGTCTTGATATTCATTTCACGGCAAGCGCGCTGAATTCTGAGCGCAATCTCACCGCGGTTTGCAATAAGAATCTTTCCAAACATGGTGATTAGCCGATGATAAAGAGGGGTTGACCGAATTCAACGGGTTGTGCGTTGTCCACACAGATTTCTTTGACGGTACCACTATATTCGGCTTCAATTTCATTGAGTAACTTCATGGCCTCAATGATGCAAAGAGTTTGGCCGACTTCAACATGATCACCAACCTTTACAAACGGTTCGGCACCGGGATTCGGCGCACGATAGAACGTGCCAACCATCGGAGACGTGACCGTTTTACCTTCACTAACAGGTTCGGGGGCCGGGGCGGGGGCGGCGGCTTCAGGCGCAGCGGGCACAGCCGTTTGTGCGGCCACCGGAGCCGGTGCGGCAACAGCTACCGGTGCGGCAACCGTAACGGCTTGCGGTTTATTGACGATACGCACTTTATCGTTTTCTTCTGTGACTTCCAATTCAGAAATGCCGCTTTCGGCAACCAAGTCAATCAGGGTTTTTAATTTGCGTAAGTCCATTTGTCAATTCCCCATGGGTAAAGTATTCGGACGGTCTTACACCGCTCTGAACGAGCTAAGTTGTGTAAAAACCGATAAAAACAGTAATTTAAGTCGAATTTTCATGCTTTTTTCGTTAAAAGTCTAGTAATTTCGGCTAATTTTTGCGATTTGGATGATATTGAATGATCCCCCATTTAGGTTAGTCCTGATTTTGTGAGCGGACTAACCGTTTTCTTCAATGGAAAAAATGGGGCACTTTTGAAGTGTTTTAAGGGTTATTGACTCGTTTTCGTGTTTAAACGGGCTTTGACGGCTTTTTTCGCAGCATTGAGGTCCGTCGAAGTCAAAATGGGTAGAAAATCGGTGATCTCTTCGATCGGCCAATCCCACCAGCGAAGTTCGAGCAAATCCCGAATGAAATCATCATCGAAGCGTTTTTTAACGATTCGAGCAGGATTGCCGACTGCCACCGAGTACGGTTCAACGTCTTTTGCAACAACGGCGTATGCTCCGATAATGGCGCCGTCACCGATTTTGACGCCGGGTAAAATTTTCGCCTCCCGCCCGATCCAAACGTCGTTGCCAATCACAATGTCGCCCTTTAGCGGCAATTCGCTCACGTGCGGCGTTGTTTTTTCCCGCCAGAGGCCTCCCATCACATTAAAAGGATAGGTACTGATGCTTGCGGTGCGATGATTGGCTGCGCCCATCATGAATTGCACGCCTTGGGCGATTGCACAAAATTTCCCGATAATGAGCTGATCGGGAAAGTATTCCGGATAGTTAAATAGGACGTTGCGGTTTTCAAATTGCGTGGGATCATCGCTATCGTCGTAGTAGGTGTAGTCGCCGATATGAATGTTGGGCGCTTTAATGATGTTTTTCAGATAGCAGGTGGTACCGTATTCGTTAGCAAAAATTTGATTGGGATCGGGGATTGTAGCCATCGTTAGCTCCCTACAAATTAATTAAAATGATCAGACTAAACGCTTTGTCAGGTTAATGAAATAATGCACATTCACATTTTAGGGATTTGCGGCACGTTTATGGGCGGTGTCGCTCAATTGGCGAAGGCCGCCGACCATCGTGTCACAGGCTGCGACGCTCACGTGTATCCGCCGATGAGTGATCAGTTGCGTGCGGCCGGGATTGAATTAATTGAAGGCTATGAGGCCGATCAATTGTCGTTAAACCCGGATCTATGGGTGATCGGCAATGCCATTTCCCGCGGCAATCCCTTACTGGAAGCCATTTTAAATAGAGGGTTACCGTATACCTCAGGTCCTCAATGGTTAGGCGAAACCCTTTTGCGAGGTAAGCACGTCTTGACGGTTGCTGGAACTCATGGCAAAACCACCACCAGTTCATTTCTGACTTGGATACTGCAGTCAGCGGGATTAAACCCCGGTTTTTTAATTGGTGGGGTACCGATGAATTTTGAGCATTCGGCCCGTTTGACAAAGTCCCCCTATTTTGTGATTGAGGGCGATGAGTACGACACGTGTTTCTTTGATAAGCGATCAAAGTTTCTTCACTATCGTCCGAAGACAGCGATTCTCAATAATCTCGAATACGATCACGCGGATATTTTTCCGGATTTGCAAGCGATTGAAACGCAGTTTCATCATCTGGTGCGCACCATGGCGCAAAATGCCCGCTTGATTGTCAATGCGAAAAGCGAGGCTCTTACCCGAGTCATTGAGCGTGGACTTTATAGTGAATGCGAGTATTTCGATAGTTTAACCGGTTGGCATCTTGACGGTCAGACGCTCTATTTTGGAGAAAAACGACTCGGAGAGCTCACTTTAACCATGGCGGGGCACCACAATGAACTCAATGCCATGGCTGCCATTGCGGCTTCCCGCCATGTTGGGGTCGATCCCCAAACGGCCATTGACGCGTTATCGGCTTTTTCCGGTGTGAAACGTCGCATGGAATTAAAGGGGATTGAAGCCGGCGTTGCCGTGATTGATGATTTCGCGCACCATCCGACGGCCATTGCTGAAACCATCGCCGCGATGCGAAGCCGCATGAAGCCCGGCGCACGCTTGATTGCCGTGTTTGAGCCTCGAAGCAATACGATGAAGTTGGGTACGATGAAGTCGCGCTTGGCTCAAAGTCTGCACGGGGCCGATTACACCGTTTGCTATGCCGCACCGACGTTAGGCTGGGATGCTTCGGCATCACTGGCAGCCTTGGGTGACAAAGTGACGGTATGTCACCAAATTGATGATTGTGTTAAAGAGGCCGTGGCTCATGCAAAGGCGGGCGATACGATTTTGGTGATGAGTAACGGGGGATTTGGCGGTATTCACGGCAAACTCTTAGCAGCTTTAAAGGGATAGTCAAATGGTTGTGATTTATTTACATGGGTTCCGTTCCTCACCGGCAAGTCAAAAAGGCAGAATTCTACGATCAGCGTTTGCAACGAAAGAGACGTTTCTCGCCCCTGACTTAAACTGTTCGCCTGACGAAGTGCAAGCGCTTTTACTTGATTTGATCAAAGGTATCTCGCCAAACGATATTTGTTTAGTCGGATCCAGTTTAGGTGGCTTTTACGCCACGTGGTTAGCTGAAAAAATCGGGTGTAAGGCTGTTCTTCTAAATCCTGCAACGCAACCCTGGGAAGTGGTTGGAGAGCATTTAGGCGTTCAGACTATTCATGGGACTGACCGCACGATTGAGGTTAAGCCCGAATTTGAAGGTCAAATGCTTTCAATGGCGGCAAAACCGACAAAGCCTGAACGTTACCTCGTTTTTTTATCAACAGATGACGAAGTACTTGACTGGCACAAGGCACAAAGGCAATATGCCGATTGCGAACAGGTGATATTGGAAGGTAATAATCACCAAATTGAGCATTTTGAGACGTGTTTGGCTCGAATTGAGCAATTTATTAATAGCTAATTTATGGAACATACGTTTGTATCGGCGCTCTTGTTGATGGTTTTAATGGCAGACCCCTTTGGGAACATCCCTATTTTTATTTCGTCGTTAAAGACCACTCAACCGAAGCGTCGGGCTTGGATCATTATTCGTGAGTGCGCTATCGCGGCGCTCATTTTGGCGGTCTTTGCGTTCGGGGGCAGCAGTTTTCTTGCCGCGCTGGGCTTAAGCCAAGCGGCGCTTTCAATTGGCGGCGGGCTTATTGTGCTTTTAATGGCGATCCGTATGGTGTTTCCCTCAAAAGAGGGGGTATTTGGCGAAACGCCTTTCGGAGAGCCTTTTATTGTGCCGCTTGCCGTGCCCGCCATTGCCGGTCCGTCGACATTGGCCACGATTTTACTGTTAGTCGGTAGCGACTCTTCGCGCATGCTCGAGTGGCTTGCTGTTGTGGTGCTCACCTGCGCGATCAGTGCCGCCGTGTTGGTTTTCGCAGAAAAAATTCAAGCCGTGGTGGGTGAACGAACCACGGCGGCATTTGAGCGTTTAATGGGATTGATTCTTGCCGCCATGGCCGTGCAAATGTTTTTATCAGGTATCAGTGAATTCATAACGACGACGTTGAAAGGAGCGTTCTGATGTTTCTTTTCTTTGAAGAAGACGGAACATTCAAAGTGGGGACTGTTTTATCACAGACCGGTAATGCCTATCAGGTGGAGTTGACGACTGGTCGGCGCACGAAGGTCAAAGGCGGACACGTCTTTTTCAGTTTTGAAAAACCCGCGGTTAGTGAGGTTATGCCTCAAGCCGAAGCGCTCACAAAAGACATTGACGTTGGTTTCCTTTGGGAAGTGGCCCCCGAGGGAGAATTTACGTTTGAGAGTATTGCCAAAGAGTATTTTGGCGAAACGGTAAGTGTGGTGCAACGGGTTGCCACCCTTTTGGCGCTTCACGGCAATCCCATTTATTTCCACCGCAAAGGGCGTGGAAATTATCGGCGAGCACCCGAGGATATCTTGAAAGCCGCTTTAGTTGCGTTGGAGAAAAAACGTTTGGCCGAAGAAGAGCGCAAACGTTGGGTTCGGCAAATGGTCGATGAGGGGACGGTTCCTGTTGCGATTGCTGCTCAAGCGATTCAGCTAATCATTTCACCGGATAAAAATTCCACCGCTTGGAAAGCCCTTTCCGATGCCGCAAGCGAAAAACGTATGACCCCTTTGCGGCTTTTGCTGGAATTGAAAGCCATACCATCGGCTTATCGGTGGCATGTGGATAGTTTTTACGCGCAGTATTTCCCGAAGGGCAAGGGCTTTCCTGCCACTTTAAGTCAGCCCACTGAAGCAGACTGGGATAATTTGCCGCTAGCCAATGTTCGGGCGTTTTCCATTGACGACTCATCCACCACGGAAATTGATGACGCAACCAGTGTGGAGTACGTCGACGGGAATCAAATTCGAATCGGTATCCATATTGCGGCACCGAGCCTCGGTATTACACGAGATAGCGATGTCGATCAATTGGCGCGGTCTCGTTTATCAACCGTTTATGCGCCGGGCATTAAAACAACGATGTTGCCAGAAGAGTGGTTTAAGGAATACTCGCTTGATATTGGCCGCCCCGTACCCTGCCTGTCGCTTTACGCTGTGGTGGATAAAGACAGCCTGGAAGTGCAAGCGACGGAAACCCATCTTGAGCGTATTTCCGTTTGTGAAAACATTCGCTATGACCTCATTGAAGATGAATTTACCGAGGAAAAACTTTTAGCGGGCACCGTCAATCATCCTTTCGCTGAGGAAATTACCTGGCTTTGGAAGTTTGCCAAGAAGTGTTTGGCCGATCGTGAAGCGGTCAGAGGCCGTCCGGAACAGTTGGGGCGCCTTGAATGGAGTTTTGATTTGGAAGGTGAAGGGGAGAACGCAACCATTCGGCTTAAGTCCAGAAAACGTGGTTCGCCTCTTGATTTGGCTGTCGGCGAATTGATGATTTTCGCCAATACCGTTTGGGGTGGTTGGCTTGAAGAAATGGGGGTGGCGGGTATTTATCGCTCGCAAAGCATGGGCCGCGTCAAAATGAGTACAACGCCAGGGCCGCATGATGGAATGGGTGTGCCGCAGTACGCTTGGAGCACGTCGCCTTTGCGCCGCTATGTCGACTTGGTCAATCAACGACAACTGATTAGCACGGTGTTGGACAAAGAAGCGAGTTACCGACCCAGTGACACGGATCTTTATACCATTGTGTCCAACTTCACAGTGACCTACGGTGCCTATAACGACTTCCAGCGCAAAATGGAGCGTTATTGGAGTCTGCGTTATATTGAGCAAGAAGGTTACAAAACGGTCGAGGCGGCCGTGGTTAAAGGGGAATTGATTCGTGTTGAAGGGTTACCCTTTATGCAACGCATGCCCGGTCTGCCGGAGCTTCCTCGTGGACAGAAGATTCTTCTGGACGTGTTGGGCGTCGATTACGTTGATGTGTTGCTCGAAGCCCGTTTGCGTGAAGTGCTTAACGAAACCGATGAAGAGGCGCTCGAAGCTGACGAAGAATTGGTTTCGGAAGCCGTTGGGACTGAGGTGGACAATCCTTCCGATCAATCACAAAATTAATCAAGGCCACAACGATACGATTTAGGTCTATCCTAAAGAGTGAGCATTTCATCGGCCGGCGGCAGATGTTGCACGTCGGCCTTTTCTTTAGGAGGCCGTGATGTCTTTTAAGAAAACGTTTTTAGCCGCTTCGGTGGCTGCACTTTTAGTAGGAACCGCGATGTCTGCACAAGCTTGTTTCACGGTAGTTGTCGGCAAAGACGCTTCCGCGACCGGAGAAATTCTCATTGGGCACAATGAAGACAATGACCGTCGTATTTTGATGAGTCAATATTGGGTGCCTGCCGCCACACACAAAAAAGGTGAAATGATCACCTATGAGCCAACGGCAGCGAAAATTCCTCAAGTGGAAAAGACGTTAGGCTATTGGTGGACGCAAACACTCGCACCGGAAGGTTATAGCTTCTCCGACGGCTTTGTGAACGAAGCCGGCGTCGTGGTGGTGTCCAACAACTGTGGCGATACGGTTGAAAAAGACGAAAAAGTCAAACAAGGTGGCGTGGGTTACGGCGTGCGCCGCATTGTGGCTGAACGCGCTCATACCGCTCGCGAAGCGGTTGATATCGCCATTGAATTGGTGACGAAATACGGCTATACGCATGAAGGTCGTACCTACACCTTTGCCGACCGTAATGAAGCGTGGCAAGTCGCTCTTCTTCGCGGGCATCGCTATTTGGCACGCAAAGTGCAAGATAACGAAATCGTCTTCTTAGCGAATTCTTACTCCTTAACCTATGTGGATCTAAACGATAAGGAAAATGTTATCGCATCGCCCGATTTGGTGGAACACGCCATCAAGATCGGCACCTACAAGCCGGCTAAAGCGGGCGACTATTCCGACTTTAATTTCCGAGAGGCCTATCAGCCGGATCGTCGTCGCGCAGCCGATTGGAATAAACAGCGTGTTCAAACCTTCATGAAGATCATGACGGGTAATGCCCCTGAGGATCACAACGCCATCCCGCAATCGATTATTCCAAAAGAAAAAGTCACAGCCTGGGATATCCAAAAAGTGATGCGTGCTCAGTCCGATCAGGTGGATCGCTCGGTCACAGGCTGGCACTTGTATGACTTGCGTGATATCGGCAACATTGACACGCACGATAGCGTCGTCTTTAAGCTGACAAAGGACCCGCTTTTAACGGTGTCTTGGCGCTCAAACGCTCGTCCTTATGAAACGGCTTTTGTCCCGGCTTTCCCCTTGGCGGGGCCGGCTGATGCGCAATCGTTCATGGACTACAAGACCGGAACCCGCGCACAATTTCATGCCACTGCCGATCAGCTGGGATTCTCGATTGATCGCAATGTGTACACCTTTGTGCTAGCTCAGCAGTTCCTGGACTGGATGCCGGATTTGCGTGAAGACGTCCTTGAAGGCATTGAAGACTTTGAAAAGGCAAAAGCCAAACAACTCTCGGGTATCGAAGAGCGGGCGAAGATTTTAGCGACCGTGAATCGTGAACGCGCCCGTGATTTCTTGCATGAATTCAATGTTCTCAATTACAACGAGGCGTTGGGTTTGGCATCACGCGTTTTGCAAAAAGCAGCGCAATGGGATGTGTTCGTCACGCGTGACACGTTAAGCTTGAGTGATGAAGGAACCGTTGATGTCGTGCTCTTTTCCAAGAAAGGATTTGACGCAACGAAATTGGATCCGAAGGTCACTGAATTTGGTTCTGCGTGGTCAGACGGTGAGGACGAGTTGAATCGTCATCGTGCAAAACCTGTGAAAGTCACCTTTAAGGATGTGAACGGCGATGGCATGAATGATGCCGTCATTACCTTCCCGGTGAAGGGTGCGGTGGCCACGACTTTTGAAGGGGTAAAGACAGAGCTCTTTCTCTTTACGGAAGTCGATGGTGAACGGGTTGCTGGTTTTGATACGGTCAAAATTACTAAATAATCATGTGGTAGCCTTAGGTTAAACCGAGGAAGAGGTTATCTCAACGAACTGTCTTAGCCTGAATGTTGGTATCTTTAAAAACAAAAGAAATCAGCTTTTTCGGGCTAGGGCAGAAGCCAACACACTATTTGGCCAAATTTTGGCTAACCATTTGGCTAATTTTTGCCTAACTATTTGGCCAGAATGTTCTGGTGGTGGAGGATGTGTTTAGAGTTCTGGTTAACAAAAACCGTGAAATTCTCTTTGTACTAGTGAGAAGCTGGATAGCAGTATACTTTTGTGCAATGCTATTCGAATCACTGCACTTTGACTTTCTAGGAAGATTGTTAAAACTGGGAGCATACTCCTGACAAATCATCTGTGAATATGCGGTAATTCATTTCATTGGATTGGCTGTCATAAAAATTAAATAACTGAATGCTAAAATCTCCCATTTTGGCGCACCGTTAGGTGCAGGGTTTCTTTTAACGCGAGCGAGGTGCACGAATGCCTAGCGATAATCGTCTCGTTTTGCCAACGGCAACGACAGCGGCTAAGCCAGCAGTAGCGGCTCGTGAACCCGAGCTTGCCAGCCGTGCACTCGCGCAAATTCAACAGTGCATCGAAAAGTCCGAAGACAATCGCCGCACAATCTCTTCAACCGGTGCACTGACCGATGAGCAGGAGCAGCGCATCCGCGACAGCCTCGCCCTTCAGGTGAAGGCTGAAATTTCCAAAATCCTAGAGCCATTACACCCGGCCGATATTGCCTACATCTTGGAAGCGTTGCCGACCGACGATCGTATGATCGTTTGGGATTTGGTGAAGTCCAATCAAGATGGCGATGTGTTGGTTGAGGTTAACGACGGCGTTCGTGAAACCTTGATTGACGCTATGGATCGAGAAGAACTCGTCGATGCCATGGAAACCTTGGATACGGACGAAATCGCGGACTTGGTTGAAGATTTGCCACCCGATGTTGTCGCCGAAGTCCAAGAAGGGTTAACGACAAAAGAGCGGGCACAATTGCGCGCGGCCATGAGCTATCCGGAAGATAGCGTCGGTGCCCGAATGGATTTCGAAATTGTGTCGGTGCGTGAAGAAGCGAACCTTGAAATGGTGCTTCGCTACTTGAGAAGCTTTGAAGAGTTGCCGGAACTCACCGATACGATTTTCGTGGTTGATCGCCAGCAAAAACTCAAAGGGATATTGCCTTTGGCAAAGATCATCGTGAGTGATCCCGAGCGGACGGTTAAAGAATTGATGCGAGGCGATGCGCTCACTTTGAATCCTTTGGACGATGCGACAGATGCGGCACAGGCTTTCGAACGTTACGACTTGGTGAGCGCGCCGGTGGTCGATGAAACAGGACGTTTGGTTGGGCGACTCACGGTTGACGAAGTGATGGACGTGATTCGCGAATCAAGTGATGAAGACGCCTTTGCTGCCGTCGGTTTGGATGATGAGCAGGACTTGTTCGGTAGCGTTTGGGAGGCCGCGAAAAGCCGCTGGATTTGGTTGGGGGTAAACCTTTGCACGGCCTTTTTTGCATCGCGCGTGATTAGTTGCTTTGAGGGAACGATTTCTCGCGTTGTGGCGCTTGCAACGCTTTTACCGATTGTGGCGGGCATCGCTGGCAATACCGGCAATCAGACATTAACGCTTTTGGTGCGATCACTCGCGATGGGTCAGGTGACAAGCTCCAACCGAAGCGATTTATTCAAAAAAGAACTTTGCGTTGCGATTATCAATGGGATTATTTGGGGCTTAATCGCCGGAGGCTTCGCATGGTTACTTTATGCCGATAGCGATATGGGTATGAAGTTAGGCATTGTGATGTTTTTAGCCATGATGCTTAACATTATCGTCGGCGCTCTGGTGGGGCTTATTGTGCCTTTGACGCTCAAGCGCCTAGGACGCGATCCGGCGCTAGGCAGTTCAGTGTTGTTGACTTTTATCACCGATAGCGGTGGTTTTTTGATTTTCTTGGGTCTTGCCACCGCATTCTTCGCTTAACCTTGAAAATCCCCTAGTTGCCACTGAGCGATGGCAACGGCGGTTAATCCCGCGGTTTCCGTTCTTAATACACGGGGTCCGAGTAATGTGCAGCGATAGCCCATCTCGCAGCCCAATTCAATTTCCTTGTCACTAAATCCACCTTCTGGTCCAACGGCAAATGTGATGGATTGTCCTGCTGTTGGAAAGGCCAGTCGTTGGTCACTACCCGGGGCAAGCAAGATATTGTGTTCAGAGCGTGCGATATCAAACGCTTTTTCAAGGGTGGGAGCGTAAATGATTTCCGAAAAATAAGAGCGTCCGCATTGCTCACAGGCTGATTGAACGGTCTTTTTCCACTGTTCAAGTCTTTTTGTGAGGCGCTTCTCGTCGAGTTTGGTCACAGAGCGTTCAGCTGGGGTGATGACGATGCGCTTAACGCCCAATTCTGTGACTTTTTCCAAAATCCAATCCAATTTTTCCTGGGAAACCAAAGCTTGAATCAGGGTGATGTGAAGGGGGCTTTCCGTTTGAGATTGAGCGACAGAGAGTACTTCAGCGTCCGTTCGGTCAGCGTAAAAGTGCAGTCTCACTTGAGCTTCGTTACCGTGCCCGTCAAATAAAACGGCTTCGTCGCCTTCTCGCATGCGTAAAACGCGGCTCGCGTGATGCGCCGGTTTGTCGGGTAAAACAACTGTTTCTCCGATTGCGTAGGAAGCGGGAACATAAAAGCGAGCTGGCATGGAGTCTTGCCTATTTAGGGGAGTTAAAAACAAAGTGAGTATAACCTTGCGAAACAAAAAAGCGACCGGATTTTTCAATCCGGCCGCCAGGATCCCCGCAAAGGATATGGTGTCAAAAATTAGTCTTTCTTCGACTTGTTGGCGAAGAAGTTGGCATTTTCGATGTCAGTGGTGCGGATCGTAAAGACCTTATTGGTCAAGTCTTCGGTGAGTTTTTCGGCTTCAGCCATCACCTTGTGGTTCCAATCATTGAGCATCTTATCGGCCTTCTTCGGATCTTTCTTGTAGATCTTCAGATAGTCTTCTTCAAAAGCCTTTTGCTTCTTGGCGGTGTCGGCTTCAAACTTCTTATAAGCTTCCTTGACCACCGGAGCAAGCTTCGGATAGTCGGTCATGACCAACGTTTGAAGCTTACGATACTTCCAGTAAAGCGATTGGCTGTCGGCTTGGTTCGTGCCCATGCCGTAATGAGCCGGATAGGCGTCAAGGCCGTGATAGAACGGAACGTACACGGACAAATCAGCCATGCCCATGGCCAAATAGATCACAGAACCGATTTCACGCGGCATCCACGGACGCACTTGCATGATGTGCGATTCGTACGTACGGAAAACGCTGATCGGACGATATTCTTCATCACCGCGCAAACCGTTGGTGTACGGATCATGGCTCTTTAGTTCGCCGGATTCGTAGTGGTTACGCATGATGGCCTTTAAGTCATCCACGGTGACCTTTTGTTCAGGCTTGGCGTAAACCGGGAAATTACGACCGTCTTGAACGTCTTGCTTTAAGCTCGGCGTCAAGATCTTTTGAATTTGCCAGACGCGCGGGTCGTTGTAGACGCGGTCGCGGCTGTCATCGCGGGTGTAAGCCTTGGAGAAGTTGAATTCGCCGTCTTTCTTCGGGTCATAGAAACCGTTGTCGGTTGCCCATTTCACGAGGTTCTTGCTCGCCATGAAGTCCGGGCTTTCCGGATCATAGTCTTGCAAACGGCCTTGGTTGCCAGTGGCGAAGTATTGATCTTTCGGTGTGCGTTGAGCAAGCCATTGGTGACCCGTGCCGGTTTCGAAGTACCACACTTCTTTTTCGTCAACCATCACAACGCCAAAGCCTTCACCGGCGCCAATCGTTTCGACAATGTGACCCAATGTTTGGACGGCTTCACGAGCGGTCTTGCAGCGTGACAAGAGCACATCGGGAATATCGTCTTCGGTGATACCCGTTTTTTCGTTATAGGGGTCAAGTTTTAACGCATCATCACGAGCGAAAATGGATTCTGTGCCGGAAACACCGACACCGGCTTCGTTAAAGCCTACAGCGCCGTGCAATTGGGTTTGCCAGTTAGGAACCGTTGTAAAGCGCAAGGAATTCTTCGGCAACGGATATTCAAAATTCGTGGCACCCTTATGATCTTGCGTGCGATACATGCCGGTTTGATTTTTCTTTGCCGGATGAATCACCATGTGTTGAGCCTTCAGTGCCGAGCTATCCGCACTGCGGGCAATCAAGAACGAACCGTCAGCGGTTGCGCCTTCGCCGACCACCACGGTCGTGCAGGCAAGAGCGACAGATGAGAAAGCTGCCAAGACAGCTGCGGCGACAACGGATTTGTTAAGCATCGATGCATCTCCTTTCTAAACCCCGTTTGTCGTGACTTCAATGTTGAAGCTCACTTCAGACGACAATGCTACGCTTTTTTACTTATAAATAGGCAATAAACCTTATAGGTAGTTATACCTATTTCGCAATATGCCTCTAAAACGGGTTTAAGGCGATTTTTCTCAGTTATTTCAAGTTTTTTTCGTTAAAATCCCCTTGAATGTTTGGCCCGCTCAAATGCGATCATTTCGAGCGGTCGGATCGTTATTTTTATCGGAAAAATACAATGACTGTTACTCCTCAATTGATGGCTAATGCCATTCGCGCGTTGGCGATGGATGCGGTGCAAAAAGCCAAATCAGGTCACCCGGGCATGCCGATGGGTATGGCCGATATTGCGGTTGCTCTCTGGACGCGCCATCTTCGCCACAATCCGGCCAATCCCCATTGGATGGGGCGTGATCGTTTCATTCTCAGTAACGGTCACGGTTCGATGTTGCAGTACGCCTTGCTGCACTTGACTGGCTACGATCTTTCGATTGAGGATTTGAAGGCTTTCCGTCAATGGCACAGTAAGACGCCGGGACACCCGGAAGTGGATGTCACGCCGGGCGTGGAAACAACGACTGGACCTTTGGGACAGGGGATTGGCAACGCCGTCGGTATGGCTTTGGCAGAAAGAATGCTCGCGGCTGAATTTAATCGTCCGGGCTTTGATGTGATTGACAATCACACCTACTGCTTCTTGGGTGATGGCTGCTTGATGGAAGGCATTAGCCACGAAGTGTGCTCCTTGGCGGGAACGTGGAAGCTCAATAAGCTCATCGTCATTTATGACGACAATGGCATTTCCATTGACGGTAAGGTCATTAATTGGTTCTCGGACAATACCCGTGAGCGCTTCGAGGGCTACGGTTGGAATGTGATCGGACCGGTGGACGGTCACGATATTGACGCGATGGATGCGGCTATCGCTCAAGCCAAGACCTCTCAAGATAAACCGACTTTGATCATTGCTCGCACGGTGATCGGTAAGGGCTCACCCAATCGAGCCGGTACGAGTAAGGTTCACGGCGAGGCTTTGGGTGAGGAAGAACTCAAGCTCACGCGCGAAGCGCTCGGCTGGCAATGGGATCCGTTTGTGATCCCTGAAGAAATTTATGAAGCCATGAATGCTCGTGAAAAGGGCGCTCAGCTTCAGGCTCAGTACGACGAACTCTTTGCCCGTTATCGTGAAGCTTATCCGGAATTGGCAGCTGAATTGACTCGTCGCTTAAGTGGTCAATTGCCGGCTGACTTTGATGCCGTGATGCAAAAGGCGATTGCTGATGCCGCGGTGGCTCAAGAAACGGTTGCCACACGTAAGGCAAGCCAAAAGGCGTTAAACGCTTTCGCGCCGCATTTGCCCGAATTGTTGGGTGGTTCCGCTGACTTGACCGGATCCAATTTAACGAATTGGACAGGCGTCGAAGCGATGCGTCCTGATACGTACTTGGGTCGCCACATCAACTACGGTGTGCGTGAATTCGGTATGAGCGCTATTCAAAACGGTATTGCGTTATATCGTGGTTTTGTGCCCTTTAGCGCAACGTTCCTCACGTTCTCCGATTACTCGCGAAACGCCATCCGAATGGCCGCGTTGATGAAGCAGCGCTCGATCTTTGTCTTCACGCATGACTCTATCGGTTTAGGCGAAGACGGTCCAACGCACCAATCGGTTGAACATATTCCGAGTTTGCGCTTGATCCCGAACTTGAACGTTTGGCGTCCGTGCGATACCGTTGAAGCATTGGTGGCTTGGGAAAGTGCCGTTGAGTCCGAAAAGACTCCGTCCGTGATTATCGGATCGCGTCAAAACATTGAATTTACCAAGCGCTCACCTGAAACCATTCAAGCACAAGCTAAAGAAGCGCTTCAAAAGGGTGCTTATGTGATGCTTGAGTCCGGTAAGGGGGCTGATCACATTGACTGTGTGTTATTGGCTACTGGCTCCGAAGTGCCGCTTGCTGTGAAGGCACGTGCTGAACTTGAAGTCAAGGGTTTAGGTGTCCGCGTGGTGTCCATGCCTTGTGTGGATCTCTTCGATCAGTTGTCCGACACCGAGCAGAAAGCGCTTTTGACGGATGCGCCGAAGGTGGCTATTGAGGCAAGTGTGACGGGCTTATGGTACAAATATGTTAAGGACGGACGCGTGATCGGAATTGATACCTTTGGTGAATCGGCTCCTGCATCCGTGCTTTGGGAAAAATTCGGCTTTACGGTGGACCGTGTTGTGCAAACCGTTGAGCAATTAATTCAACAACGTTAATTCATAAGGAATGATTGACATGACTATTAAGGTTGCCATTACCGGTTTTGGCCGTATCGGCCGTAACGTGCTTCGTGCTCACTATGACATGGGTAAAAAGCACGATATCGAAATCGTTGCGATTAACGCCATGGGTGACATCAAGACCAACGCTCACTTGTTGCGTCATGATACCGTGCACGGTTTCTTCAATCATGAAGTGAAGGTTGAAGAAGTCTCCGACACGGAAAAGTATTTGATCGTTGACGGGGATCGCATCCGTGTGCTTTGTGACCGTAACCCGGCCAACCTCCCGTGGAAAGAATTGGGTGTCGATCTCGTGATGGAATGCACCGGTGCCTTCCGTACGAAAGAAAAGTGCTTGCCGCACTTGGAAGCCGGCGCAAAGAAGGTGTTGATTTCCGCTCCGGGCAAGGGTGTGGACGCGACGGTGGTCTATGGTGTGAACCAAGACGTTTTAACGGCTGACATGACGGTTGTTTCCAATGCTTCTTGCACCACGAACTGCTTGGCTCCTGTCGCTAAAGCTTTGCATGACGGTTTGGGCATTGAACGCGGTTTGATGACGACCATTCACGCCTACACGAATGACCAAGTGTTAACGGACGTTTATCACAAAGACTTGCGTCGCGCTCGCGCTGCCACGCACTCCATGATTCCGACCAAGACCGGTGCCGCTGCGGCTGTCGGTTTGGTGTTGCCGGATTTGAACGGCAAGTTGGATGGTTTTGCTGTTCGTGTGCCGACGATTAACGTGTCGTTTGTGGATTTGACCTTTGAAGCCAAGCGTGACACGACCGTTGAAGAAGTGAACGCCATCATGAAGGCTGCTTCTGAAAAGCCGGAAAATCAAGGTATTTTGGGTTACAACGACGAATTACTCGTCTCGGTTGACTTTAACCACGATTCGCACTCGTCAATCTTTGATTCGACGTTAACGAAGGTTTCCGGTACCCGTTTGGTCAAGGTGACGGCTTGGTACGATAACGAATGGGGCTTCTCTTGCCGCATGTTGGATACCGCTTGCGCCATGATGGCCGCCAAGTAATCTTTTTCTCAAAAAAGCTTACAAAGGGAATCTCTCAATGATTGGGAGGTTCCTTTTTTGTACCCCATTTGGATGTTAGGGTAAATCGGGATTGCAATTATTTTGTAACATTATCCAAATTGCTTAGAAAACCACAAAAAATGTTATTCGATTTGTAAAAATTTAAATTGTTCAATTTCTTATTTAATTATTTAAATCAAATAGATATTGGATTTTCTAAAAATTGCTTATCCATTTTGACTATTGTTGAAGACACATTTTTTAGGCATATTTATGTCAACGCAAACATGCAATCCTCTTTTGAAAGTATCTCCCCCTCTAAGAGATATCCCGCTCCGTGAAAACGGAGCTTTTTTTTGGTCAAAAAAAGAGGAGCCCCATTAGAGCTCCTCAGACGGATTGACGGTTAATTCGTCAAATGTTTACTTGGCGGTGTTCAAGCGTTCGATCATCTTCAAGAACACTTCCAAGCCGACCGGCATGCTTTCGGTGTCTTGAATTTCAAAGTCGCTCTTGTGATGACCGTGGTTGTTGCAGCCGTAGAAGAAGAACGCGGCTTTACCACCGTGGGATTGAACCTTGTTGATCAACAACGAGCAGTCTTCACTACCGGTGCAACCGACGATATCAAAGACGCGGGTGACGCCTTCGACGCTTTGGGCGGCTTCTTTCACCATATCGGACAAATCTTCATCGCAGGCGACGCTTTCAGCCTTACCCATGACATCGATCTTGTATTGCACGCCATAGCTTTCTGCGGAACCGCGAACCATGCGTTCGGCCGTGTCTTGCATGTATTGGTTAATGGCAGCGGTCTTACCACGAACTTCCATTTCGATGGAAGCGTGAACCGGCACCACATTGCGGCCTTCACCGGCGCGAAGCGTACCGATGTTAACGCTCGTATCACCTTGACCGTGGCGGGCAATACCCATCACTTGCATAGAAGCCGAGCAGGCGGCCATCAAAGCGTTGCGGCCGAGTTCGGCGGCGGCGCCAGCGTGAGCGGGAACACCGGTGAAGGAGACGTTCATCTTCGTCGTGGAGAGGAAGCCGCTACGGATGATGGCCACTTCGTGCAGGTGGGCGGCCACACCGATATGAGCGCCGATCAGGTAGTCGACGTCATCAAGATTATCAGAAGCCGCGATACCGCTCGCGCCCTTCGTGCCTTCCTCGGCCGGTTGGAAGACGATCTTGATCGTGCCGCAAAGCGAATCGGCATTGTCGTGGATCCAGTGAGCAACGGCCAAACCCATTGCCGCGTGTGCGTCGTGGCCGCAAGCGTGCATGAGACCGGCGCATTCGCTATCGAAACCGCCACAGAAGGCTTCGTTGGTATCGTTGTGATTTTCTTCAACGTTGACGCAGTCGATATCGAAACGCAATGCGGTGACAGGACCCGGACGACCGGTTTCCCAGATGGCCATGCAGCCGGTGTAGCCTTGCATTTCATCGAGCAACTTCTTGTCCATGCCGAGCTTTAAGGAGCGAGCCATGGCCGCTTCAACAACAGCCGGTTCACGGCCGAGGACGGCGTCTTTATTGAAAAGCGCTTCACCGAGAACGGTCTTAAAACCCAATTCACGAACACGGTTAACAATGACTTGCGTGGTGAGAAATTCGGTCCAGGCGATTTCCGGATGCTTGTGCAACTTGCGTCGCGTTTCAATCATTTCCGGAATGTAAGCGGACAAAGAAATCATGGTCTTAACTCCTTTATTAGAAGAACCTGTTTTTTACAAACGCCTCGATTGTAGTCGCGTGTTCGGACCCTTGGTTTAATAAGTTATCTGAATTCTTTGTCCTTAAATCAAAAGTCATGCATTTTGTGCGGCAACTTTCAACTTCGATTCAACGGGTGCTTGTTCCGATCGCAGCACGAAATAAAGACCACCCAAAATGGCAACGAGTCCAAGGCAAGCACCACCGTTGACCGCTTCGCCAACAACGACAATCGCCAAAATGAAGGCTGTGACCGGTTCCAATAAACCGAGTGCCACGCAGGTTGAAACGCTCGTTGTTTTTAAGGCTGTACCGTAAAGAAGATAGGCGATACCAGTGACCACAACACCGAGGTAAAGCACGATAAGCGCATCATGAACATTCACTGAGGGCATCCCTGAAGCGATGAAGGCGGCAGGGGCTGCCACTAAAACGGCGACACTGAAAGTGTGCGTTGTTGCCCGTAAGGGAGTGGTGATTTTCACGAGCTCTTTGGCAAGTAAAGAATACGAAGCGTAGCAAAAACCGGTGATAACGCATAGCAGCAACCCGAAGGGATTCACGGTCACACTTTGCGCTTGCGCCACCGCCATTAAAACGCCACCGGCAACGGCGATCACAATGCCGATTAACCACATGCGATTCGGGCGCTTTTTATAAACCACCGCTTCAATGATGCCAGCCCAAACGGGAGCCGAACCGATGATCGTGCACGAACCTAAAGCGATGCCGGCGATCTTGACGGAATTGAAAAATCCAAGGTTAAAAAAAGCCATGGCAAGACCGGCCATGATGACCAATGCCGGATAGGGGATGGAAATACTCGAAGAGCCTGATACAGACACTTTTTTTCGATTCAAGCACAACAAAGGCCAGAAAAAGCAGACCGCGAAGAATAAGCGTAAAGCACCAACCCAGTAAGGGCTTAACTGCCCTTCGATAAAACTTTGTGCGGTGCCGGCGCTGCCCCACAAAATGGCGGCACTCGCCGCAAGGGCAATTCCTAGAAAAGCAAATGATGAACGCATGGTTGTTTAATTCCTAAAAACTATGCGATCATTATAACTCAAATATCTTCACATGAAGATACTTTTTGTGAAGATATTTGAGAAAAAGACAAAATCCAGCATTTGCCTAAAAATTTCTATGACTGATCGAGTAGTTTTCTTGGTCTGTGTAGTATATTTAGGACATCCATTTTTAATGAGGTGCAACATGGCATATCTTGAACCGGTAACCGATCAATGGCTCATCGAAACGCGTCGTCAAATTCACGCTTGGCCGGAACCCGGCTGGGCTGAATTCGTTTCCGCCGCTCGAGTGATTGAACACTTGGAAAAAGAAAACCTTAAGGTGCTTTGCGGTCGCGAAGTGATTAATGAAAAATTCATTCGCGGTGCGAAAAAATCTCAAATCGAAGAAGGTTTGAAGTTCGCTCGTGAACGTGGCGTGAGTGAAGCCCTTTTGGCCCGTATGGACGGTGTCACGGGCGTTGTCGGTATTTTGGAAACGGGTCGCCCCGGTCCGAAGGTGGGTTTCCGTTGCGAATTGGATTGCGTGCCGGTCACGGAAACATCCGATCCGGAACACATTCCGAATAAAGAAGGCTTTGCCTCTCAACACCCGGGTTACATGCACGCTTGCGGTCACGACGGCCATCAAGCCGTCATGATGGGTTTGGCCACCTGGTTAAATGCCAATCGCGACCAATTGTGCGGCACGATTAAGCTCATTTTCCAACCGGCCGAAGAAGGTGTTCGCGGAGCTCGTCCGTTGGCCGAAAGTGGCATTTTGGATGATTTGGACTATTTGTACTGTGGTCACTTGGGCTGCGATATCCCGGGCGACGAAGTGGTCTCCGCTCCGGAAAAATTCCTTTGCACGACAAAGGTGGACTTCCGCTTCAAGGGCACGGCCTCGCACGCCGGTATGCAACCGGAAGTGGGACGTAACGCGTTGATGGCTGGTTCCACCGCCTCCTTGGCTTTGATGGCCTTACCGCGCCACGGCTTGGGGATGACGCGCGTTAACGTGGGTTATTTGCGTGCTGGAGAAGGTCGCAACGTGATTGCCTCGACGGCTGAAATGCAAGTGGAAGTGCGTGGCGAAACGGAAGCGATCAATACCTGCATGTTCAATGAAGCGGTGACGCGTGCCGAAGGGGCTGCTGCGATGTACGGCTGCACTTGTGAACACGAAATCATGGGCGAAGCCATTGACTTTGTGCCGGATTTGGAAGTGCAAGAGAATATCGAAGAGGCTGCCAAGACTGCTCGCTACTGCACGAAGGTAAGCCCGACGATGAACTTTAACGGTAGCGATGATGCGACGGTGTTGATTAAGCGCGTTCAAAAAGCGGGTGGCCAAGGTGGTTATTTGGTTGTCGGCTCCGAATTGAAGGCGGGTCACCATCAGGCGAAGTTTGACTTCGAAGAAAAGCGTTTGGGTGAAATGTTTGATATTTACCGTGCGCTCGTCATTAAACATACCGGGGCCTAATCGTGACTGAGGCAGCTAACCAAAAATTGTGGGACTTCGTTGATTCGCTTGAAGAGGAGTGGAAAGCGCAAGTCCCCGAGTTGCCGACCGAGCCCATTTCGGTTGTCGCGCGTCTTGTTCGCATGAGCTACTACATTGAACGCCGTGTGGCGGTCAATCTTGCTCGTTTTGATTTGACGCGCGGAGAGTTCGAAGTGCTCGCCGTGCTAACGCGCAATCCTGACGAAGATATAACGCCTAAGATTCTTCAGACGAAGATTCTCATTACGTCTGGCGGTTTATCTAATCGGATTCGAAAACTAGAGGAAAAAGGACTTTTGGAAAGGCTGCCCGATCCGTCAGACCGTCGCGGCGTGATTCTTAAAGCAACGGAAAAAGGCAAGGCGCTCACACTACAAGCCGTTACTTCACACGTGGAAGTGGAGCGTGAACTCGTTGCCGGTTTAAGTGAGACCGAGCAAAAGGAGCTGGCTTCATTATTGAAGCACCTGATTTTGTTGCAGCAACAGGAACTCAACCGTAACAGTCTTCGATAGGTTCCAAACAACTAATAGAGAAACACCGCTTTGGATGAAAGTCTGAAGCGGTGTTTTGCATGTTTTTCAGCTAAAAAGTCTGTCGCATATTCTCGGGTGTTAGTCCCTGGTAGAAGGCTTCGAAATTTTGAAACTCCGCGTGGTTCTCAAGAAAATGTTGAGCTTTCATTCGCAATTGAATCTCTGAATATTTTTTGGGGTTGGTTTTAACCTCCGCAAACAAGATTCTTTTGTTTATTCGGTTAATTGCAATGACGTCAATTTCGTTTGCTCCCTTTCGATCCCACCAAGAACCATCGCAATCCCAATGCCCGCTCTCAAGTATTCTTAACTTGAACCAATCCTCAAGCGTTCTTCCTAAGAAAGTGGAAAGTTTATTTTGCGTTTGTTCAATCAAAGTTGGCCATTGTTGTAGTTCTATTAGCGCTTGACTTTCGGTTGAACTTAAAAAACTTGTCCAAAAGCGCATGTAAGGATCGCTAATCCGATAGCGTGTTTGGCGATCAAATTTTTCTTCAAATAAAGGTTTTTGTCGACTGATTAGGCCATATAGCGTTTCCAGCCTACCTAGGTAAGGGGAAATATCGGTATCGATCCCATCTTGAATTTCAGTTCGTTTAGTTCGTCCTGTGGCCAATCGATTCAGGATGGTCAAGTACAGAGGTGCGGAAAGGCGAAACTCATTAGCAAGCATAATGTGACCCTCAGCACGCAGCCAAGATCCTCTTTCTGAGTACAAAAACTGCAAAATATCGGTCTCGGTTAAGGCAGTTGAATCAACTAGCAATTCAATATAGCGAGCCACGCCCCCAGTGATTGCATAAAACAGCAACAGATCTTTTGGTTCATCTGTTTGCCCATAGTCTGAGAAAATTTGACTAACTAGACTTGTTGAAAAGGGACGAACGGTCATTAACTGGTCAGCTCGACCGAAGAGCGGTTGATTGTGGTTGCCGAAAATTCTTTCAATGGTCGATTGAATAGAGCCGCTCATAATCAATAAAAGTTGAGCTCCTACTTTTCCCTGATCCCATTTATGCTGGAGTTCAGACCAAAAATGAGGTATGCGCTTATCAAGCGTTTGACATTCGTCTAGGACGACGACCATTGGTTGCTGTTTAGAAAGATCTAAAAGCCATTCGATGACTTCGGCAAGATTTGATAGTCTTGGTTTGAATCGTATATTTAATTGCTTTACAGCAATAGATACTAAAGATTGAATGATTTCTTCTTCCGAACTCATCTCAGAAATAAAAAGATAAATAAAAGGAAGCTCCGATTGTTCAAACGCTTTTTGAATAAGCGTCGTTTTGCCAATCCGACGTCTACCGGTGACAACAGCCATGCGGGCGACCTTGTTTTCCTGTGCAACTTGGAATTGCCAACGCAAGGATTTTATTTCGTCGTTTCGTCCATAAAATCTCATATTCAAACCTCTGAAATCATTTTGTCTTTCATATTCTACATCATTTGTTGCTACACTATTTGTAGCTACAAATGGTGTAGAAAATAGTGCGTGCAAAAAACACCCGCGTTTGACGAGGGTGTTTTTGCGTTGTTTGGTTACCACATGGCGCGGAAGTAGGCCTGTGTGATGTGATAGTAGACCGGAGCGGCAAACATCAAAGGTGCAAGGCGTTCCAGCGTTCCCCGACCGATATAGCGGTCTCCATCCATGAAGCGGCTGCCTAAAGAGCGTTTAACGGACGAAATCACAATATCGCCCATGAGGCCCGATACGACAATGGCAAATGACATGACAAGCGCCTGCCAGGAACGGAAGGGGGTCATCCAGTAGAGCGCATAGCCGACAAGCATGGCAAGCAATCCGCCAACGAGTAAGCCCTTAATGGTTTTGTGCGGATTGTCGCGCAGTGTTTTACCGCCAAAATATGAGCTAGCGATAACGACGAACAAATCACCTAAAAAGACAATCAAAAGGAAAAAGAGCAGCAAAAGCGAAGGGCTCGAGCCAAAGCGCTGGATATCAAAATTCATTAAGGCCGGGGCGTGGCTCACGCAATAAACACTTAACATCAGACCCCATTGAACTTTTGCCACACGATCCAAAAACAGGTCGTTGTCTTTTCTCACCGACATCAAAATGGGTAGCAGCAAGAACAGATAAACCGGGATAAAGAGTGTGAAAAGGGAATTTTTGTCAAAACCGATGAGTAAATACTGCACTGGGATGATGACGTAAAACGAAATCACCAGTGCCCAATGGTCGCTGGCTTTGGTCGGTGTCAGTGCTACAAATTCCCGGAATGTGAAAAAGGAGATGATGGCAAAAATAACAAGCAGCACCGTCTGGCCTGCCCAGAAGGCGATGGTGAAAATCAAAATAAGCCACCAGCCGGTTTTCACGCGGGAATTCACCGCGCGGATCCGATCAATCTGCTCGGTAGAGGTCGCGCGACGCAAAGCCCATTGGCCATATGCTGTACCGAATGTCGCCAATAGCAGCAAGACTGCCAAAATCAGCAAATACGTTTCCTGTAGCGTAAGACCTAAACGCATTTTCATTGCTCCGAAAGATGGATAACCGCTTCACGAGCTCGCTCAAGGAATTCCTCTTTGGGATCTTCCGGGGTGAAGGGCAGTGGTGCGCCAAAACGGACCGAGCAGATGGTCGGTACCGGAATAAAGGAGCCTTTGGGCATCGAGCGGTGAAGGTTTTCGATATAAACCGGGATGAGTTCCACGTCAGGAAACTCCCGTGCCAGACGCCAAATACCGCTTTTGAATTGACTGGGTAAGGGTTGAGGGCGTCTAGTGCCTTCCGGGAAGATAATCATCGAAGAGCCTTCACGCAAGCATTCTCTTAGCGGTTCCATCGGGTCGGAGTGCTCGGTTCGGCGCCGATCAACGAGTACCACATTGAGTTCTTTGGCAATGCGCTTGCGAATGGAATTAGCCGTCTCGCCCCAATAGTCTCTCGCCGCAACAGGACGGGTATGACCGCGCATTTCTTTCGGTAGCGATGACCAGAGAACGATGGTGTCAAGGTGACTTGTGTGGTTGGCAAAATAAATGCGCTGATGATCAGACGGAGAGCAACCTTTCCATTGCGGATAGGCACCGACCAACAGGCGTGTGAGCCACACAATTGGCGTCATGAGCTTAAACAAAACGTAAACCCTCGCAGTAAGTTAAACGTCGCTTCATCGGCGATTATTCGTTTGAAATATTCAGTTACCGATGGAAATAATAATCGAAAAGTCGTTAACTCGCTTTTTTAAAGGACTTTTCCTTTGAGTGCCGGTAGCAAAGTCCGTACTTCATCGATACGCTGTTTGGTGATATCAGCCAGTAAGACCCCTTCGCCGCGCGTTAATTCAGCAACCGTTATTCCCCAGGGATCGACGACGAGGCTATGTCCCCAAGTTTGTCGTCCGCTTTCGTGATCACCGCCCTGAGCGCAAGCGATCACATAACATTGGTTTTCAATGGCACGGGCTTTCACAAGCGTTTCCCAGTGTGCTCGGCCGGTGGTTGTTGTAAAAGAAGCCGGTAGCGTAATGATGTCCGGGCAATCGAGCGAGCGGAATAATTCCGGGAAGCGTAAGTCGTAGCATACCGAAAGCCCGACTCGCCAAACGCCTTCCCACGATTCGATTGGCAAAGTGGTTAGTGTTTTACCGGCCTGAGTGAATTCGTCTTCGTGATAGTGTTCGCTACCCCGATCAAACTGAAAGAGATGAATTTTGTCGTAGCGGGCCTCGACTTCGCCGTTGGGGTTGTAGACAAGGCTTGCATCGATGAAGTGACTTTCATCATCGGCTTTGAGAACGATGGATCCCGCAACCAACCAAATTTGACCTTGGCGGGCGACCTCGCGCATCGCATTTTGAATCGGACCATCGCCAAAAGTTTCCGCAACGTTTAAATTATCTTTATCCCATTTAGGCAGGTAGGCGAAATATTCCGGTAAGACAACGAGTTCAGCTCCGCTTTGTTGAGCCGAACGAATTAAAGTTAGAGCCGTTTGAAGATTGGCTTCCACATCGGTGCCAGAGACCATTTGGCAAGCTGCAATTCGCATGAAGATTTTCCTTTCCGTTATTGCGGGGCAACGGTTGCTTGCCGATTATCGTTATCGGGAATTTTCTCAATAACCGGGTTATCAATCGTTCCTGTGATCTGATATTCAACACTAAAAAGTTGCGATAGCGGCGTCTGTAGCGCAAGTTGAGCCAAGAAGCTACCGACACCCAAAATGGGATTGGCCACAGCCAGTGCCAAACTCGCACCCCCTAAGCTGATATCAGGTAAAACCGTAATTTTGAAGTTTTGTGACAAAGTATTCAAATCGAGGTGTCCTTCGGAGAGTACCGTGGCTTGTGGACCGACAATTCGGGAGTCACTGGTTCGCAAAATCCCCTTGTCAATTGTGGCAGAGGAGGAAATGGTGTCAAAGACAAATCCCTGACCAAGGACATCTCTAAAGTCAAGGGTGAGTCGTCGCAAGAGTGTCTGTAGTGACAAAAGAGAAAGCAGACGTCCGGCGCCGGGTTCGACTTGAAGAATTTGTCCCGATTGCATTAAAACGGACATTTGTCCCATGAGTGACGCTGTTGAGAAGTCAACAGGAGCTCCCGACCAATTGAGTTTGGCTGTGATTTGCCCGGTTCCGTCATTGACAGCATGCTCCATATTGAAGCGTTTTAAAAGATCACCGAGATCTTTGACGCCAAGTGTGGCTTCAAGGTTGGTTTGTGAGCGATTCTTTTTCCCCGCATCCCAAGAACCCGAGGCAACTAATTTCGCTTCATCGGTCGTGACTTCAAAATGGTTGAGGTTCCAGATGTTGGAGGCGCCACGACCGCTATTGGTTGCCTGAAGTCGCAATCGTCCCAACGCGTAATCACGGTAGTGCAAATCTTTGATGGTGAGCTCAACCGAAGGTAGCGATTCGGTTGATTTGGGTGCGACTTTCATCGCCTCATCAACAATCTCTTCGGGTTGCGGCACATGCAAATAATCAAAATCTGCCTTTAAAAGCGCGTGATTTTGACGTTTTTCCGGTAAAAAGCTAAAACGACCTTTGGCTAAGTCCGAGGAGATGGAACCGGTCCATTGATTATTCTGACCGATCTGTGCACTCACATTGACGTTACGGAAATTGAGTTTGTGATAATTGAAATTGTTAATGGCAACGGCTGCTCTCGATAATGACAACGTTTTAATATCACTGTCAGTATCTTTCTCGTAAGCATCACTTAAGTCTGCTAAAAGAGCCTGCCATTGGTCGTAATTGAATGTTTGCGTTTTAGCGAAAATGGCTAAACCGTTGCCATTCGGTTTGGCTGGTAGTGCTTGACCAATTGCGATCGTTCCGTTTTTTGCATGAACGCTTCCGCTTTGATCGGCAGCGTAGTCAATGCCCAAGCCAAATACTTTACCGATAGATAATGTCATGCGCGATGCGCATTGCTTGTCATCGCACGGTGCATAGTTAAATACCAGAGGGATTGGTGTTTCGCTCAATTTATTAAAAGGTGAAGGCATTTGACTTTCTAAGCCAGCGAGGTCACTCGTAACTTGTACTGAAACACCGTGATCGATTGTGACGGCGACATCGGCGTGAGTTCGCCCGGTGACATGCTTCATCAGCGCATCGGTTGCCGGGTTATTGACGATGTGGGCAATGCTTGTCGGCGTCACTTCCCCCTGAGCTTTGATCACAATTTTTCGGTCATCTGTCGTTTCGATAGAGCCAGTGGCTGGTTCCCCGTAAACCCTAGCGGATAACGATTGGGCCCAAAGGCCTTTTTCTGTGAAATAGACCGAGCCCGAGGCGTTATCTAAAGGTGGAACATTAGCTAAAACGACACGATTGCCATTTAAGGAAATATCACCTTGGACGGCTGTCTCATGCGCTCTCGTAATCGGGATATTGAGCTTTAAGTCCAGTAACGCATCACCGGACAATTCCGCTCCTTCAAACACATGACTTAACATGGCCGAGACAGGGCTTTCATTAACAAAAGAAGCCATGCCGGCGAGTCTTCCTTCGGCAACACCGTGAATTAGGAGTGGCACGCCTTTTGCTGTGAAGCTCGGAATGCTCGCTGTCACATCGCGAATAGCAACACCTTGACTTTCAGCGGTGGCGTTTTCCACACGCATGCCGTTACCTTCGAAAATCAGCCGGCCGTTAATTTTTTCAATGCGTGGCCATGCGCCTGCAATCCACTCACCCTCTTTGGTGAGTTGATAGCTAGGAACATAATCCATTAACACATCTTCGGTATCGCCCGAAATGTGGAAGATGAAGTCACTGTTGCCCGGATGCTCAAAGGGGAATTGATTTAAGGGACCGTAAATATTGACGGTGCCGTTTTTAGCAATACCGCCTCGCAAAGCGGCTTTTAACCAATCATTGGTTGGCTTGCCGCCAGCCACTATCGGAATGAAGCGGTGTGCGGCTGACGCCCTTAAATAGTGTAAGTCACCACGAACTTCCAACGTACCTGCACCGCCCGTGTCGTACCATCCACCGTGCACCTGCGCCGAGGCGTCAGCGTTAGAGACAACAAGATCCTCGACATTGAATCGAAGCTGGGGCTTGAGTTCCCAATTCGCATTCATTTTAAGCGTATCTAGAGCGATATCTTTCTCAAAAAATACGCCGGGGAAACTTAAGGTGGCATTTGCGGAATCAAGCGTCACGGTGCCGCCGTTATTATCGGCGGTAAATTCGCCTGACAAATTCTTGAATCCGAAAAAGCCGGGCTTTAGCGGATCTTCGTTTTCGTGATCTTTTAGTGTTAAGCCTTTAAATCGGGAAGAAACTTCAAAATGTGTCGGGTTACTGATAGGACCGCTCCAGCTGCCTTCGAAGTTTTCGATTAATCCTTCGGGTTGCATGGATCGGATGCGACCAAGAATTTTTTCAGGAATCGGTAACTGTAAGCCGATTGTTGTGAGCGAGCGCAAATCAAAAAACTCAATTTGCATGGTGCCATCACAAGCCATGCCGTCGCGCAGGGTCCCTTCGATTTGCGAGTCACCTAAGTAATAGGCTGAACGATGGATCGGTTTGATGACGAGATCATGTGTCTGAAGTGTGAAATGGCCTTCGTTATTAAGTGTTTGAATAAAACGTCCTTGCAGAGAATCCAGGCGGAAATTCTGAGAGTTTCGTCTGTTGGCAGTAATGCTCACATCATGAAGTGCAATATCTGCGGTGAGACTTTCCGGACGCAGCCTATCAAAATCAAGCCAAAGATTCACAGCACCGCGTCCGGAATCAATGATGTGATCCATGTTGATTCGACTGGCAATGGTGCCGAAATTTAAATATGGGACAGAGGCATAAATCGTGCCATAAAGCTTTTCAAGCCGTCTGCCGGAGCCAAACCATTTTTCTTTGAAACTTGCTCGAATATCCAGGGGCGTTTCACTTTCCCGAACGACATACGACTGCAACCCCAAGGACCACGCGGTCATGTAGCGGTGCAGCATGAAGTGAGTGTCTCTGAGACGGACAGGATGATGGTGAGGATCGGTAAAGTCTACGTAGCTAAAGCGCCCCTTCACAATTTCCAAGTGATCTTGATCCAAAAACCAGTCGATAATCGTTCGCGCGTGGCTTCCTGCTTGCGAGGGTTGGTTCGTGTTTCCCGTGCGAACGGTAAACCCGGCGATGTTAAATACGTGTTCTTCCTGTCTTTCAATGCGTAGATCGGGATTAACAATGATGAGTCGAGCAAGGATTGGTTTTAATTCGAAAAAAGACAAGTAAGAAAAGGTGGCTTGCACCTGCGGCAAGGTGAGCGATGCTTGTTGTCCAGGTTGCGCAATCGTGACTTGATTTAGCGTGATGCGCGGACGCAAAAAGTCCCAGTCCGCCTTGATGGAATCAACAGAAATATCTGCGCCGGTTCGTTCCTCAAGATAGTTTTCCAGTTTTGGAAAGAATTTTTCGATGTCCGGCATGATCCAGACGCGTACCAATAATAGGCACGCCGCTAAAATCATGTAAGCAGATAATAAGACCCACCCTGTCACACGAAAGAAAAATCGCGCACGTAAACGCAATCGTTTTCGTAACAGTCTGTCTCGGCTGGAGCCGCTTGAGTTAGTTGCTATGGGGACAGGGTTCGTCTTAGTCAAAAAGAGCCTCTTGTAAACAGTAGCACTTTAGCACAAACGC
The DNA here is from genome assembly GCA_900546995.1 of uncultured Sutterella sp. Lineage (GTDB taxonomy): Bacteria > Pseudomonadota > Gammaproteobacteria > Burkholderiales > Burkholderiaceae_F > Aphodousia. Next base: position 20 of record URFF01000001.1, on the reverse strand, counting down.
TTTTCTCAGATGGCTTGCGA